>JAGGXL010000159.1 GCA_021163085.1 Thermodesulfobacterium sp.
ATTTTAATACTCTGGATATTTTTAAATTTAATGATAAGTTTAATAATCTTTAATATTGAAGAAATAATGAAAATGGTATCTTGGTTATTTTCTTAATTTAGAATAAAATTAGATAAATATGTTAAAAGGTAAATATAAGAAATACGAAATTTTATATATCTATAGTTTCAAAAATTCCCATCCTGCACTGAGAGAACTTGAGGATGAAGATTTGATAGGGGTTTGGGAAGAAGATGGAGTAAGTGTTCTTTTTTTTCATAAACCCAAAGAAAAGCTTGTAGAAGAGTTAATAAAAAAATATGGTCTTGAACTTGATGTAAAAGATATAATACCGTATGAGAGTTGGAATGAAAAGAGGGTTCCTAAGCCATTTGAGGTGGGACCTTATAAAATAGCTCCAGTATGGTATGAAGGAGAGTGGGATCTTATTTTTGATCCGAGTGTGGTTTTTGGTGAAGGAACTCATCCTACAACTTCTATGATGCTTGATCTTAGCTGGGAGTTTTATCAAAATTTTGGAAATCCTCGCAAGGTTCTTGATGTCGGTTGTGGTACAGGTATTTTAAGTCTTTTTTGGACTAAACTCGAAGCAGAAGTTATTGCAATAGATATTAACCCTCTTTGTGTAAAAGTTACCAAGCACAATTTAAATTTAAATGGTCTCTCAGCAGAGGTTATAGAAGGAGATATCAAAAAGCTTTTACCCATCAAAGTAGATTTAGTTCTCGCTAATCTCTACAAAGGGCTTTTAGAGGATTTATTTAACCTTCCTTCTTTTTGGGAATCCAAGTTTTACTTAGTTTCTGGTTTTATGAATATTATGGAAAAAGAGCTTTTAAATGCGTTAAAAAATACTAATACGGAAATTATTTGGAAGAGAGAAAAGGATGACTGGATAATTTGGCTTTTAAAAAATAAAAAGAAGGAGAGCTAAAAGAATGCTTCTTGCTGTGGATATAGGGAATACTTCTACAGTATGTGGTATTTTTGAAGATAGGGGCAACTTGGTAGCTGTATTCAGTTTTAAAACAGAAATACCAATTTCATCTCAGGAAGTTTTGGTAAAATTAAAAGGTTTTTTTGATATCTATAAAATAACTTTAAAAGATATAAAAGGATTATGCATAGCTTGTGTAGTACCTCCTGTTCTTCATTGGTGGGTAGAAATGGGTAAAAAATTATTAGCAAGAGAGGTTTTAGTGGCAGATCATCAAAGTGTTAAAATTCCCATAGATCTTTTGTACCCATGTGAGGTAGGAGGAGATAGACTGGTTAACGCTTTGGCAGGGTGGGAGAAGTATAAAACTTCTCTGATTATAGTTGACTTTGGAACAGCAACAACTTTTGACTGTATTTCAGAAAAGGGAGTGTACTTAGGAGGAGCTATTTCACCCGGAATTTTAATTTCTACAGAGGCTTTGTTTAAAAAAACAGCTAAATTGCCAAAAATAGACTTAAGTGAACCCCCTTTTCAGGTAATAGGGAAAGATACTGTGTCTGCTTTAAAAAGTGGTTTGTTGTATGGATTTGCAGGATTAACAGATTATTTAGTAGAAAAACTTTCAGCAGAAATGGGGACATCTCCGAAAATTATTGCCACAGGTGGATTAGCTAAATTTATTGTGCCTTATTCTAAAAAAATAGAAAAAATAGAACCTTATTTAACTTTAGAAGGGCTTTATTACTTATGGAAAAAGAGATAAAAATTGCCCTTTTTGCTCCTGCGAGCTCACCTTCTGTAAGAAAATATCAAGAAGGTATAAAAATTTTAAAAAAAAACAGAATCTCTTTTAAGTCCTTTGTTGAGGTTTCAGGGTCTCTACCTTCTCTTAAAGCTAAATTGTTTTATGAAATAATAACTTCAAAAGAATATAAATTTATTTGGTCAGCAAGAGGAGGTTTTGGATCTATAAAATTAATTCCTTACTTAGAAAAAATTTTTGTTCAAAATAAAAAAAGAGAAATTTATTCGACTTTAATTGGATTTAGTGATATAACTGCTTTACATCTGTATTTTTATAAAAAGTTTAAAAAGCCCGGAATACATGCCCCTATGATTGTTAATTTGCCTGATTTAAGTGAATCAGCCCTTGAGAATCTTTTGGAGGTTATTTTAAAAAATAAAGAAGTAGTTTTAGAAGGTAAAACCTATCAGGAAGGAGAAGCAGAGGATATACTTTTAGGAGGTAATTTAACTACCTTAGCAAGCTTGTGTGGAACTTCGTATATACCTTCTGAAAAATCATTAATTTTAGTAATAGAAGATATAAACGAAAAAGAATATAGATTGGAAAGGGCGTTTTTACAGACAATTTTTACTATAGGAACGAAAAATATAAAAGGTATAGTGGTTGGAAACTTGGGTAAAGTTGATCCTTTAAAATTTTTAAAGCGAGTAGAAGAGTTTTTACCAAAAAAAATTCCTGTAGGTTATGCTTTTTCCTTAGGCCATATTAAAGATAATTTTCCTTTTATAATTGGGCAAAAAACATATTTATTTGTAAAAAATAATAAAGCAAAATTATTTCAAAAAAATTTCATATTTTGAAATTATAGTTTATATAATTAATGATAAATTAGATTAAAAACGGGGGTGAGAAAATGAACTTTGATGAAGATATTTTGCAAGACTTTTTAGTAGAAGCTAAAGAAGGGATAAATAATCTTGAAGAAGGTTTTATAGAGTTAGAGAAAGATAGAGAAAGTGTTGAAATTTTAAAGTCTCTTTTCAGAACTATGCATTCTTTAAAAGGTGCTGCTGGATTTTTTGGTTTTAAAACTCTTGAAAGTATAGCTCATTTTTCTGAAGATATACTTTCAAAACTAAGAGACGGTTTAATAAAACCGGAAGAGGATATTATAGACATATTATTAAAAGCAGTAGATTATATTAAATACATTATTGATTATATAGAAAAAAATAAAGAAGAACCTGTAGAAGATAAAATTCTGGATTTTCTGGTAGAATTATCTAATTTTAATGAAAAACTCAAAAAGAGAGTTCAAAAAGAAACAAAAGAAGAAATACCAGAAGAAAGAAAAGCAGAAGAACCAAGGATAGAAAAAGAAAAGTCCGAAGAAGCGGTAGAAGAAAAAAAAGAAGAAATAAAAAAAGAAGTAAAAGAAGAAACAGAAAAAGTTAAGCCAGTAGAACCAGTTAAAAAGGAAAAGAAAGAAGAAGCTGTAGTTACTCCTCAGATAGAACTTACAGAAACACACATAAAAGTTGACGTTAAACTTCTTGACCAGTTAATGAACCTTGCGGGAGAGCTTGTTCTTGCAAGAAACAGAGTTGTTCAGCTTTCACAAAAGCTAATGGATGAAGATTTAACAAGAAGTGTCCAGATACTTTCAATGGTAACAACTGAGATGCAAGAAACTATAATGAAAACGAGAATGCAGCCAATCGGGATGGTATTCAATAAATTTCCAAGGGTCGTAAGAGACTTAGCTAAAGCTCTTGGTAAGAAAGTAAATCTCCATTTAGAAGGAACAGAGACTGAACTTGATAGATCAATAATTGAAGCAATTAAAGATCCTCTTACTCATCTGGTTAGAAACGCCATAGATCATGGTATTGAACCCTCTGAAGAAAGAGTTCAGATTGGCAAATCTGCAGAAGGTACCCTTATTCTTAGGGCATATCAGGAGGGAGGGCAGGTTGTTATAGAAATTGAGGACGATGGAAGAGGTATTGATGTTGAAAAGGTAAAAAGAAAGGCGATAGAAAAGGGATTTATAACACTTGAAGAAGCGGAAAAAGTTTCGGAAAAAGAATTGTTAAGTCTTATTTTTAAACCAGGATTTTCCACAGCCGAGACTGTTACTCAGCTTTCTGGTCGCGGTGTAGGGATGGATGTGGTTAAGTCAAACATTGAGAAGCTCGGTGGATCTATTGAGATAAACACTGTTCGTGGGAAAGGAACTACAGTAAAAATAAAAATTCCTCTCACTCTTGCTATCATACCAGCTTTAATAGTTACTTCTGGAGATTATCGTTATGCCATTCCTCAGGTTAATCTTAAAGAGCTTGTCAATATTGATCCAGAGAAAGACTTTCTTAAATTAGGCAATACAGAATTTTACAGGCTCAGAGGAGAAATAATACCTGTATTAAGGCTATCTGAAATCTTAAAAGATAATGGAAAAAAAGTGGAGCAGAGAAATTTAGTTATTTTAACTACCGGAGAAAGATTTATAGGACTTTTAGTAGATCAAATTTTTGCCTCTGAGGAAATAGTTGTTAAGCCTCTTGGTAAGTGGTTTAAAAATATTCCTATTTATTCAGGTGCAACCATTATGGGGGATGGTAAACTTGCTCTTATTTTGGATGTGATAGGAATTTCGCAATTCGTCGGAATTAGTATGGAAGAAGTAGAAAAGAAATATGAATCAGCAAAGGCTAAGATAAGGACTTCTTCTGAAGAAACTGTATTTATTCTTCTTTTTGATGTAGGTAAAGATAGACTTGCTCTTCCCATAGCTTTGATTTCAAGACTTGATAAGATAAAAGCAAGCGAAATTCAAGTTTCAGGAGGTAAAGAAATCATTATTTATAGAGATGAAGTTGTTCCTGTTATAAGATTAGAAAATTATTTACCTTTGCAGAGTATTTCTGATCAGGAAAGTTATAATGTTTTATTTTTTACGGAAAGGGGAAAGACCTGTGGAATACTTTGTTCTAACATTGTAGGAACTTTAGAAACAACCTTGGATGTAGAAGAAGGTATTTATAATAATCCCGGAATTTTAGGTCATAGAATTATTGATGGTAAAACGGTTCTTTTTATTGACATTTACAAAATAATTGAAATGTATGACCCGGATTGGTTTATTGTGAAAAGAAAAGAGGAAGAAAAAGCAAAAAAAATACTTTTTGCTGAAGATTCACCTTTCTTCAGAGGTATGATACAAAATTATTTGAAGGGAGCAGGGTATGAAGTAGAAGTAGTTGAAAATGGTAAAAAGGCTTTAAATAAACTTTTAAGTGGAGAAAAATTTGATTTAATCCTTACAGATTTAGAAATGCCAGATATGGACGGATTTAGCCTTATAAAAGAAATAAGATCAAATCCAGATTATAAAAATATTCCTATAATAGTAGTTACTTCTCTTGCGGGAGAAGATATAAGAAGGAAAGCATTAGAGATAGGTGCTAATGGTTATGAAGTGAAATTAAACAGAGAAAAATTATTGAAAGAAATAGAGACCTTGTTAAGATAAAGAAATTTCAAAAGGGGGTAAGAAAAATATGGAATTAGCAAAAAAAGAAAATATAGCTTTGGAAACAAAGAAAGATAAAGCACTTGACTATGCTCAAGCTATTACTATGGTAACTTTCTATATAGGAGATTTTTTACTTGGTATTCCAGCAGAAAGAGTATTGGAAATTAATAAAGAGATAGAAATTACCCCTGTTCCTCTTTCAGACGAATATATACTTGGAATAATGAATTTAAGAGGACAAATTGTAACTGTGATAGATCTTGCAAAAAAATTGAAGGTTAACTTTGAAGTTACTCCCAAGCTTAATTTAATAGTTAAAGATGAAGGAGAGGCTTCAGTTTCTTTTGTAATAGAAGAGATAGGAGAAATTTTGGAAATTTTTCCTGCAAAATTGGAAAAAACTCCAGACAAATTAGAAGGTATTGCAAAAGAATATATTAAAAATGTTTATCAGCTACCTGATAGACTTTTGCTTATTCTTGATGTAGAAAAAATAATTCAATAGGAGGTGTAGAGGTGTTTAAAAACTGGAGCATTACCAAAAAGCTTATTTTTGGTTTTGGTATCATAATTTTTATTGTTGCTGTGGTTTCTTTACATACTTTATATAGCTTATATGTTATAAATAACAACACAAAAGATTTAGCAAATAACACATTAAAAATTAGTAATGCTGGAAAATTGGAGAGTCATATTCTTACCGATATTCAATTGTATATAGCAGGAATGCTTTTTACTGAAAATACGGAAAAAAGAAAAGAATATTATAACAAAATTTTAGAGGCAAAAAAACATTATAAAGAATATTTGGAATTTTTTAAAAGAACAATAAGGTCAAAAGAAGGTGAAAAAGTGTTAAAAGAAGTTCTTCATGCTGTAGAATCTTTTGAACAGGCTAACAATAAAGTTGTTCAACTTGCACTTAATGGAAGGACTCAAGAAGCTATTTCTCTTTATGAAAATGAGGCAATTCCTAAATTGTCAATCGTGTATGAGGAACTTGATAATTTGTCAACCTCTTATTTTAAAAGAGCAGAAAAAGAAGCTGCTGAATCTCTGGAATATATAAAAAGAGAATTTATAATTCTTGTTGCTTTTGGAATTATTTTTGTAGTAATTTCCCTTTTAGTAGTTATCGAAGTTACAAGATCTGTTAGAAATCCTATTGAAAAACTCAGAAAGATACTGGCAAGGGTTCACGAAGGGGACCTTGCGGTGGATATTGATATTACTTCTCAGGATGAAATAGGAGTTATGGCAAAAGATCTTGCAGATGCCTTGGCTTCCATGAGAATTTTAATAGAAGAAGTCAAGCAGGCATTTGCAATCCTTGCAGGTTCAAGCGAAGAACTTTCAGCTATAACCAAGCAGTTTAATACAAGTATAGAAAGTCAAGTTGAGAAAACATCGCAAATAGCTATTGCTACAGAAGAAATGAGTTCTACTGTTGTTGATATAGCGAAAAATGCTACAGAAATTCTTGAAGAGAGCAAAAATACAGCAAATATGGCAAGAGAAGGAGAAAACTATACTATTAAAACAGCAAACGAAGTTAAAGTTATTGAGCAGGTAACAAATAAACTCAGAGAAGTAATGGGAACACTTGAAGAGAGAGCAAGGGCTATAGGAACAGTAATAGAATTTATAAAAGATGTAGCAGAGCAAACCAATTTACTTGCTCTTAATGCAACCATTGAGGCAGCTCGTGCTGGGGAACATGGAAGATCTTTTGCAGTAGTTGCTGGTGAAATTAGAAAGCTTGCAGAGAGAACAGAAAAATCTACAGAGGAAATAGCTAATACAATAAAAGAGATAGAGAAAGCGGTAGGAGATGTAAGGCGTGAAGTTGAAGACATATCAGGTAAAGTTGAAACAGGAGTAAAACTTTCTGAAGAAGCAGCGAGTATATTGAAAAAGATAGCAGATGCTTCCGAGAGACTTCAAGAAATGATTCAAAGCATTGCTTCTGCAACAGAAGAAATGAGTGTAACTGCGGAATCTATAGCAAAAGATATAGGAAGTGTAGCAGATGCCGCAAAAGACCTAAAAGCAGGAGTGGAACAGGTTGTTTCTACTGCTGAAGAAGTTGCTAAAATGGGAATAAAATTAAAAGGATCAGTTGAAAAATTTAAAGTTTAAATAGCTTTTTGTGAAAAAATAACCGGATAAACAAGGAGGCATAAATGCAGAGTTCTACAGTTTCAGATTGTCTTAAAAAAGCTGTGGAAGAAGTTATAGGTATGTATTTAATGAAAACCCCGGTGCTTAAAAATACTGAGGTTAGAAAAGAAGATGCAGAACTAAAAGACATTTCAGTTGTTATAGGACTTACTTCTGAAAAACTGACGGGAGTTTTTATTGTCAGTTATGACAAAAGAATAATTTTTGAATTCATGAAAAATATGTTTGGTGATGAGAAAAACGAGATTACCAAGGATGTTATTGACGCAAGTGGAGAAATTACCAATCAGATATGTGGTGTTTTTAGAAGAGAGTTTGAAAAAACTGGTATAACTTTGCAAAGCTCAACCCCTTCTATAGTTACAGGTGAAAAGTATAAGGTGGAAATTCCAAGTAATATCCCGAGAATGGCTTTTTTATATCAGATAGATGGTAGTAAAGATTTAATAATAGAATTTGGTCTGGTTAAAAAGTAAATAATAATGCTTTTAGATATTTTGGCTTATGAGTCTCCTTTAACTTTTGAAAGATATATGGAGTTATGTCTTTATCACCCCGAGCATGGATATTATGCTCGGGGGAATCTTCCTTCTAAAAAAGGAGACTATATAACTTCCCCCTGTATTCATAAAATTTTTGGAGCAACCCTTGCTCGTCAAATCATTGAAATATACGAACTTTTAAAAACAGAAGATTTTTTAATAGTTGAAGCCGGGGCAGGACAGGGTTTTTTAGCAAGTGACATTCTGGAATATTCTGAAAAAAAAGGATACACCTTTAATTATTTAATTATAGAACCCTTTTCTACTATAAAAGAATTTCAGGAAAAGACACTGCTTAAATTTAAATCAAGGATAAGGTGGTTAAAAAGTTTGGAAGAATTGCCTAAGTTTAAGGGAATTTTTTTGTCTAACGAGCTTTTTGATTCCTTTCCTGTAAAATTAATTCAAAAGAATAAGAGAAAAATAAATGAAGTATGGATTGAGATAAAAAATGGTAATATAAAAGAAGTTTTGAAAGAAGTAGAAGATGACAAAATCTTTAAGAGAATAGAGCCTTATTCCTCTTTTTGGGAAGAAAATTATAGAACAGAAGTTTGCTTAAAAGTGGAAGATTTTTATAAAATTCTTTCTGAAAAGCTGGAAGAGGGATTTGTTATTACTATAGATTATGGCTATTTGAGACAGGATTATTATTCTCCAGAAAGAAATAAAGGAACTCTTCTTTGCTACTACAAACATAGAATTATGGACAATCCATATTTTAAACCAGGGGAAATGGATATCACTTCACATGTAGATTTTACTTTGCTTAGGGAATTGGGAGAGAAATATGGGTTTTTGAATATCGGTTTTACTCAACAGGGTTCCTTTTTGGTATCCCTTGGTATAAATGAAATATTTTACGAAGTTTCTGAAAGAAGCTGGAAGGATATGGAAGCTCTTAAATTTTTAATTTTTCCAGAAGGGCTGGGAAGCTCTCATTGGGTTCTTATTCAGGCTAAATTAAAAGAAAAACCTGAGAAGGGATTGAAGGGTTTTTCTTTAAGCAACCGTATTTATTTACTTTATACAAACTAATTTTAATGTTTAATCCCAATAGTTTAGCTTCAAAAATAGATTATGCTTACTTAGTTCCAGCAGGAACTTACAAAGAATTTAATGAGTTTTTATTAAAAGCCTCAAAGTATCCCTTTAGGAGTCTCTGTGTTCCTCCTTCTTTAATACCTTATATAAAAGATAATTTCAAAAATTTGAATTTTAAGATTTCCTCGGTAGCAGGTTTTCCTTTGGGCTTTTCTTTAACAGAAACTAAATTGGCAGAGATTGAATATCTCTTAGAGCTTGGAGTTGACGAAATAGATTTTGTTATAAATCTCATATGGCTAAAATCCAAAGATTATAAAAAACTCGAAAAAGAGCTTTTCAGCATTAGAAAGATTGCAAAAAATGAAGTTTTAAAAGGTATTATAGAAACCGCCTATTTACAGGAAGATGACATAAAAAATGCAATAGAAATTCTTGTTTTCACAGGAATAAATTTTATTAAAACTTCAACGGGTTTTGCAAAGAGAGGAGCTTCTGTAAAAGATATAGAAATTATTAAAAAATTTTCCAAAGGAAGAATTAAAATCAAGGCTTCTGGAGGAATAAAAACTTTAAGGGATACTTTAAGTTTTTTATTTGCGGGAGCAGATGTTATTGGCACAAGTAGTGGTTATGAGATTGTTAAAGAATTAGAAACTCAAGGAAATGCAACCTCCGATTTAGAAGAAATAGAAGTCTATGTAGATGGTTCTTCTCTTGGTAATCCTGGTCCAGGAGGCTGGGCAGTTTTAATAAAATCTGGAGAAAAAGAAGAAATACTAAGTGGAGGAGAATTACTTGCTACCAACAATCAAATGGAATTAAAAGCTGTTATTTCAGCCCTTTCACATTTTAAAGAGCCAAAAAGATTGAAAATTTATACAGATTCAGAGTATGTGATTAAGGGTGTTACTGAGTGGTTACCTAAGTGGAAAAAAAGAGGCTATCTCACCTCGGATGGCAAACCTGTTAAAAATAGAGAGCTCTGGGAAGTTTTAGAAAGATTGATAAATTTTCATCAGGTTAAGTGGGAGAAGGTATCAGCTCATAGTGGAAATTTTTATAATGAAAAAGTTGATAAAATTGCTAAGGAGAGTGCTAAAAAATGGAGAAAAAATTTTTAGTAGGGATTACCGGAGCAAGTGGTGTGATATACGCTTATTACCTTTTGAAAGAATTGAAAAAGCTTAAATATCCTGCAGAAGTGATTATTACCAGAGCTGGGGAGATGGTGTGGAATTATGAATTAGAAAGGCCTGTGGAAGAAATTTTAAAATTTGCAGAAAGACTTTATAGAGAGTATGAAATTTCAGCTCCACCTGCAAGTGGCTCAAATGAGTATTCTGGAATGATTATTATTCCCTGCACTATGGGAACTTTATCTGCTATAGCATGTGGCAGTGCGAGAAATCTTTTACAAAGATCTGCAGATGTGATGTTAAAAGAGAGAAAACCTTTGATACTGGTTATAAGAGAAACACCTTTTAATTTAATTCACATAAAAAACATGAAAACCTGTAGTGAAGCAGGAGCTGTTATATTTCCGGCTATGCCAAGTTTTTATCACAAACCAAAAGGGCTTGAAGAATTAATTAGCCAATTTGTAAAGAGAATTCTTCAATTTCTGGGGCTTAGTCCCGAAGGATTAAAGACCTGGCAAGAAATAGAATTAGAATAGAAAGTAGCAGGGTTATAGAACCAGCAATTCCTAAAATGTTGCCATATTTTACGAAAAGAGTTTTTTGAGAAAAAAGTTTTACCTCTCCAAAAACAACCTCTCTTTTTTCAAGTTGGGTTGTTTTTACTATTTCTCCGAGAGGGTCAATAATTCCTGTTATCCCTGTGTTAGCAACTTGGATAGTATACTTTCTTGATTCAACAGCTCTTACCCTTGCCATTTGAAAATGCTGATAAGGAGCTGAAGTCTTATCAAACCAGGCATCATTGGTGGCAATAAAAATTAACTGCGGAGATTCTTTAAGTCTTTTTCTTAAAATTTCTGAAAAAGCGCTTTCAAAACAGATTAAAGGAGTTATTTTAAAAATTTTTTCTTGTAGTGGAACATTGATGTTTTTGGAAAATCCCGGTTTTACAATCCCAAGCCCTACAACAATTTTTTTTAAAAAAAAGAGATAATTTTCTAAGGGAATGTATTCTCCGAAAGGAACGAGCTTTTCTTTATCGTAAAAATCTATAAGTTTTTTCCCATGCCATACAATTAGACTATTGTATACCATAGGATTTCCCTTTTTATACTCAAGTCTGAATGTTCCAAAAATTAAAACAGGTAAATGATTAAATTTTTTTGCTTCAGCTTCAAGATTGTTAAAAAGGGAAAAGAGCTTGAGTGTGGAATCTTTTTCATAAAGAAAAAAGAAAGGAAAAGCTGTTTCAGGGAAAAAGATAATATCTGGTCTTTCCCTTAAAGAAGAAAGAGCTAAATCTTTATACACTTTAAGGGAATATTCAATTTCGTTTATTTCTTTCATTTCCTGAGGTATGTTTCCTTGAAGAAGAGAGACTTTAATAGCTTTTTCTTCCTTAGCAATTAAATTTTCCCAAAAATTTTCTTTATATACCCCGTAGCTGAGAAGTGCAGTGAATAGAGCAAGAAAACAAAAATTATTAATTAAAAAATTGAAATTTACCCATGGCTTATGAAAGAAAAATAAGTAGTAAAGCAAAAAGAAGAAATAGTAATTTGCCAAAACCAGAATAAAAGATAATCCCCATATTCCCCATATATCAGCCGATTGTAAAAAAGGAGAAAAATTGCTTAAAATGTAACCAAGCTGTCCCCATGTAAATCCTGTTAACAAAGTTCCTCTAAAGTATTCAATTCCTACAAAGGTTAGACTAAAGAAAATAGCTTTTATAAAATTGGGTGTTTCAAATACTTTGAACTTAAAGTTGATATAAAAGAGAATAACATAATAAAGAGAAAGGTAAAAAGATAAAAGAATTAAAAGTAGAAGAGAAAATATTACAGATAGCTCCCCGTACTTAGTTAAAGTATATACTAACCAGTAAAGAAGGTTTGAGAAGTGAAAAATTCCAAAGATAAAGGAAAGAATAGCTACATTTTTGCCTCCTTTTGTAAAAGAAAAACTAAATAACAGGGGAACAAGAGAAAAAAAGCCCACAATCCATAAATTAAATTTAGGGAAAGAAAGTGTTAGTAATAAGGCAGAAAAAAAAGATGCTGTTAAATTAACAAGATTTAGCACCTTTGTCAGTAGGTAGTGGTCTTATTTTGACAATTTCTATTTTTCTTTCATCAGCCCTAACAATTTCTATTTCTAAGGGAGCCAGGACAAATTTTTCTCCTTGTTTTGGAATTCTTTTTAAGTGACTTATTATAAGTCCGGAGAGGGTTTCAAATTCACCCTTAGGTAATGTTATTTTTAGACACTTTTCAAGGTCTCTGATCTTGAAAGTCGCTGGTAAAATTATCCATCCTTCTTTGTCAGGATGAGGACACTGTAATTCAGTTTTAAGTAATTCATTGTATATATCTTTTAACCTTATAATCCCTGTTAATTCTGAATGTTCATCCACAGCAAAGGCAACTTCTACCTTTTTTTCTACCATCTTTTCCAGAGCAGAAACTAAAGAAATATTTTCTGGAATTATTAAGGGAGGTTTTACAAAATCTGACCAATTAAAATTATTATTTTCTAATCCTTTTACTATGTCCTTTAAGGCTATATATCCTAAAAAATTATCCAAGTTTTCTTTATAAACAGGATAAAAATAGTG
>JAGGXL010000161.1 GCA_021163085.1 Thermodesulfobacterium sp.
CAGGAATTGGAGAAAGAATAGAATTAACTCACAGGGCAAGCAGTCGCGAAACCTTTGCTCGTGGAGCCATAAAAGCTGCTCTTTGGGTTGTAGGTAAAGCCCCAGGTGTATATAATATGCAAGATGTGTTAGGATTAAAAAAATTATGAACTCAGGGAGAACTATGGAAGAAAAAAAATGCCCTACAGCTGAAACCTTTTTCAAAAAGAATTTAAAAAAGCATACAGGGATAAAAGATATTCGCTTTATTCTGGCTGTAGGAAGTGGTAAAGGAGGTGTTGGCAAAACTACGGTTTCTGCTATTTTAAGTTTTGCTTTAAGTAAAGCTGGTTATTCTGTTGGTATTTTTGATCTTGATTTTTATGGACCTAATATAAATCTGGTATTAGGTTTAAACAAAAAACCTATTGTAGAATTTGGAAAAATAAAACCAGTAAGTTCCAACAATATTAAAGTAATGAGCCTGGCTCTTATGATTTCAGAAAAAGAGCCTGTTTTTATGAGAGGACTTATGGCTTCAAAGCTTCTTCAAGAGCTTCTTCAAAAAGTGGAATGGGGGCCTCTTGATTTTTTGATTCTTGATTTGCCTCCAGGAACAGGCGATATATTTCTTACCATGCTCGACTTTTTCAATCCTGAAGGATTTATTTTGGTCACTACCCCTCACAAACTGGCTATTTCAGACGCAAAAAGAACTCTTGCTATTCTTAGAGAAAATAGCGTACCTATTCTGGGAGTGGTTAAGAATATGTCTGATTTTTTTGAAGACGAAACCGCATTTCAACAATTTTTAAATGAACAAAGACTAAATGTTTTATTTGAAATTCCTATATTAAAAGAGCTTTCTAAAACCGAAAACTTGCTAGAAGTATTTAAACTTACTAAAAAACAAAAATTTTTAGAAATAATTGCTGAGAAAACACTTGATAAAATTTTCAGAATCCACTAAAAGCTATAATGAAATATATGGATATTTACAAAAATCTTGTAGAAACTTCCCTTTCTTTAGCAAGGGCAAAGAGAGTTAAGCGTGTCTGTGTAGGTGTTTATTATACTATAGTTGAAATAGAAAGGGGGAAAGCAGGGTTAGCCTATACCCTTTTACCAGAAGCTAAAACTTGCTGTGATATAGGAATTGAATTGAGTTTTTGGAAAAGCCCTGCGGATATAATAATAAAAGGTTATCTATCTAATCACCCTATAGAAGTCTCGATTGGACTTGCAACCATAAATGCTATTTTTAGCAATAAAAAAGAGTTTTTTAAAAATGATACTTTAGTAGATGTATTTTCAGAGATTAAATTAAATAGTAGTGATGAAATCTTGATGGTAGGTTATTTCGAACCTCTTTTAAAAAAACTTCAGGGAAAAGTTGGTAAAATTTGGATTATGGAAAAAAATCAGGAAGAAATAAATTTTAAAATATCTGATATAAAAAATAAAATAAAGGCTGCTATAATTACTTCCGCAACACTTGTAAATAAGACTCTTCACTCAATACTTAAAGAATTAGAAGGTGTTCCTGAAGTTTTGTTAATGGGTCCAACAACTCCTTTAAATCCTGAAATATTTAGATTTACACCTATTACTTGGTTATGCGGAAGCGTGGTTAAAAACTCTGAACATTTGTTTAGATTGGTTTGTGAAGGAAAGGGAACCCCTGCCTTTTTTAAAAGTGGTTCCTTAGAAAAAATAAACTTAAGGGTAAAGAATGAATAAAATCAATTATTTTCATCATAAATTTGTTTTACCCTTTATTTTGTGGATTTTATTAAGTATTAGATTTTATCAATCGGATTTTTTAAAAACAATCATTCATTCAGGAAAGATTTTTATAGGATGTGGTCTTTATGGATTGGGGCTTACCATAATTATAAACGGCCTTTTAACTAAGTTAGCAAAAAAAACACTTGAAAGGGAGACTTTTATAAAATATGTCCTTTGGTTAGCTGTGCTAACAGCTTTCTTTGCAAGTCTGGAATTTTATTTTGGAATAGGAAAGTGATTGGGGTATTTGATTCGGGTCTTGGCGGCTTAACAGTTATAAAAGAAATCCTAAATAAATTACCTCAGTATAAAATTATTTATTTTGGAGATACAGCAAGAACTCCTTATGGAACAAAGAGTGCTGAGACTGTTAATTGTTATTCCATAGAAAATACCAAGTTTTTACTTGAAAAAGGAGCAAAGATTATAGTAGTTGCCTGTCATACAGCTTCCAGTGTTTCTATGCCCATTTTAAAAAAGACTTTCCCGAATATCCCTTTTTTTGAAGTAGTAACTCCTTCATTTAAAAAAGCTTTAAGGCTTACAAAGAATAAAAAAATAGGACTTATAGGAACAAGAACCACTGTGGAAAGCGGAATATATAATCGACTTTTTTCTCAAGCAGATCCAAGTATAAAACTTTATGCCAATCCAACTCCTTTATTAGTACCTCTTATTGAAGAAGGATGGCTTAAAAAGCCGGAAACAAGAAGAATCGTAAAAAAATATTTAATTCCTTTAAAAATAAAAGAGATTGACACTCTTATTTTAGGTTGCACTCACTATCCCCTTATAAAGAAAGTTATTCAAGAAAAAGCAGGAAAAAGAGTGAAACTTGTTGATCCCTCTGAAGAGATAGCTCTTGAAATCAAAAACTTTTTAAAAAGTAATCCAGAAACTGCTAAAAATCTTGAACCAGATGGTGAACCAGAGATTTTTGTATCAGATATAACCCCTAATTTTGAAAAAATTGCTCAGCTTTTTCTTGGCAGAAAAATAAAACTAAAAAAAATAAACTTAGAGTGAGGTAAAAATGGGGTATATTGTAGAGATGGGAGAACTTTTTTTGGCTGGAAATTATAAAAGAGAAAGGTTAGCCTTTGTAAAAGGAGCAGGGACAAGACTTTTTACTGAAGAAGGAGAAGAATATCTGGATTTTACCTCTGGAATTGCAGTTTGTAATTTAGGACATTCTCATCCGGAGCTTTCAGAAGTTTTACAGACCCAAGCAAAACTTCTCTGGCACACCTCAAATCTTTACTATACTGCACCACAGGCAAAACTGGCTAAAAAACTCGTTGAACTTTCTTTTGCTGATAAAGTTTTTTTTGCAAACAGCGGTGCTGAAGCAGTGGAAGCTGCATTGAAACTTGCCAGACGCTTTGGCTACGAAAAATTTGGGAAAGAAAAAAATCAGTTTATAGCTCTGGAAAACTCTTTTCATGGAAGAACATTTGGAGCTCTTTCAGTAACAGGACAACCCAAGTACTGGAAAGGATTTGAACCTCTTGTTCCTGGTGTAACCTTTGTTAAACCCAATGATAAAAAAGCTCTAAAAGAGGCTTTTAACGATAAAGTTTGTGCCATTATTATAGAACCAATTCAGGGAGAAGGGGGCATTTATTCACTAGAAAAAAACTTTATAGAACTTGGAAGAGAACTCTGTGATAAATACGACGCTCTTCTTATTTTCGATGAGATTCAAACAGGAATTGGAAGAACAGGAAAACTTTTTGCCTATGAACATTTTGGAGTTGAACCTGATATAATGTGTCTTGCCAAAGCACTTGCCAATGGGCTTCCTCTTTCTGCCATGCTTGCAAAAGAAAAAGTAATGAACGCTCTTAAACCAGGAACTCATGCCTCAACCTTCGGAGGAAATCCTTTAGCCTGTGCAGTTGCTTTAAAAGTTCTTGAGATAATAAGTGAGCCCTCTTTTCTAAAAGAAGTTGCTATTAAGGGAAGGGGGTTAAAAGAAAAAATAGAAAGGTTAAATAGTCTTAAACCAGGTATTATAAAAGAAGTAAGAGGCTATGGGCTCCTTATAGGGATAGAATTTAATATTCCTACTAATGAGATTTACAAAAAATTGCTGGAAAGAAAAATCCTTGTCACCCAACCAAAGCCTAATATTATAAGACTCTCTCCTCCTCTTATCATTAACTACAGGGAAATAGATTTCTTTATAGAGAATTTAAAAGAAATTATTACCTTATTAAAGGTGTAGTTTTAAAAATTTACTTAAATTAAAAAATTATGCTTTTCTGGATTATCTTTTTCCTATGTGCTTTAACTATTTTTATCTCAGGAATTAAAC
>JAGGXL010000114.1 GCA_021163085.1 Thermodesulfobacterium sp.
AAAATATACAATCATAGGAGGCTCCCCATGAAAATAGATTCAAAATTTATATTTCCAGTTAATTTTACTACTGAATCTACAACTTCAAAGAGGGAAAAAAGTCTTTTTGAAAAATATTTTAAACTTGCTCTTTCTGAAATTGAAAAAAAAGAACTTTTAGAAAAAACTCAAAAAGAGAGATTTGATTTAGTCTATAAAAAACTGGAGGAAAGTTTTCAGCTTTTAGAAAAGATTATGAATATGGAGTTGAACGAAGCCTCCTCCAAGACTGTAGGGGACTTTCTTCTGGCTCAGGCTTTGGAAATCAATAAACTCTTGGAGACCTTTCCAAAATCTTCTCTTAAAAACCTTTTAAAAGAGAGTACCTTTTTTGTAGGAGTTGAAGCCCAAAAAATTAAGCAGGGGTTTTATTCTTAAGTCTTTCTTTTAAAGTTAATTCTAACAGTTTCTGGATGAGTTCCTCAAAACTGTATCCTGCAACCTTAGCTGCAAGAGGTAAAAGGCTTGTTTCTGTCATTCCGGGAATGGTATTAGTTTCAAGTACATAAATTTCATTTTCTACCACAATCATATCAGTTCTACTGTAATGTCTTAACTTTAAAGCCCTGTGAGCTTTAAGGGCATATTCTTGGGCTTTTTTTGTTAAGATTTCAGAAAATTTGGCAGGGCAAACCTCTTCTGCAAAACCGGGTGTATACTTGGTTTTATAGTCAAAAGTCTCTGAAACCTTTGGAATTATTTCTACCACCGGCAAAGGCTTATCATCCAGAATTCCTACTGTTATTTCTCTTCCCTTGAGATATTCTTCAACAATAATTTCTTCATCTATGGCAAAAGACTTCTCCACAGATTTTTTTAATTCCTCTTCTTTTTTCACTATACTTAATCCTATACTTGAACCTTGAGTGGCTGGCTTAACAACTAAAGGAAACTTAATTTTCTTTACATACTCTTTAATCTCTTGAAAAGGTGTGTATTTTGAAAAGGTCTTTCCTTCAGGAACCTTTAGTCCTGCAAGTTTATACAAAATTTTAGAAATTCCTTTATGTATAGCAAGGGCACTACCCAGAACCCCTGCACCTTGATAAGGAAGGTTTATAGAATCAAGAAAACCTTGCAAAGTCCCGTCTTCACCTCCAGGACCATGAATCACTAAAAAAGCACAATCAAATTCCTCTGCCCTCTGAGTAAGTTTAGAAAGATCTTTAGCAGGATCAAAAAACTCGTAATAATGTCCAAGCTTTTCTAAAGCCCTCTTTACTGCCTCTGCTCCTTTTAAGGAAACCTCTCTTTCAGATGAAGTCCCGCCAGCAAGAAGGGCAATTTTTAATACATTTGAAGAGGACATCCCTTACCTCCTTTACTTTATCTAACTCCAATATCTTACCTGGTGTAAAAGGAAGTTTTTTAAAAATGCGCTTCTCAAGCGTATAATTTAATTTTTCCAAAGATTCTAATCTCAAAATACTTTCCTTATTTTTACCATATCTCTTTTTTAAGTCTTCAAATCTTTCTTTAAGGGTAACTATTTTATCATGCATCACCCTTTTATCTGCATAATGCACTATTTCTTCCTCACTGATTGGAGCATCAAGAGAATTAATTTCCAAATGAATATGTGCTTTTATAATATCTCCTATTCTTTTATATCCCATTTTTTCCATAAATTCATACCCAAGCAAAGCATGATCCTTTCCTGTTAAAATAGATTCATATTTTTTTATATCATGCAAAAGCGCCCCTGTTACCAAAAGAGGAAAATCAATTCTTTCTCCGCTCTCCTTTAAGAAACATCCAATAAATAAAGAAATAAGTGCCACTTTTTCAGAATGTCTGATGATGTGTTCAGGAGTTTTTTCCTTTTTTAGAAGGAAATAAGCTTCTTCAAGAGAAAGAGTCATAATTTTAAAATGTTTTTAAAATTTTTAAAATTATTAAGAATAAAGGTGAAGCAAGCAATACACTATCCAATCTATCAAGTATTCCTCCATGTCCTACAATAATTTTACCAGAGTCTTTTTTGTTAACAGCTCTTTTGAAAGCTGACTCAAGGAGATCACCTATACATCCAGCGATAGCAAGAAGTAGAGAAATTACAATATTTATTTTACTTTCAACCAGCTCTAAATAATAATTTAAAGTAATTGCCACTATCAAACTTAATACTATTCCACCAAAAAAACCTTCCCAAGTTTTTCTAGGTGATATATTGGAAAAAAAAGGAGTCTTTCCAAAAGCTTTACCTGTTAAATACGCTCCTGTATCATTTGCAAAAACTACAGAAAAAAAATAAATTAAATATTCTCTTTCAAAATGCTGTAAAATCTCCCAAAAAGGATAAAGTCCTAAAAAAATATAAATGAGTCCTGCTAAAAAAGGGGGGAAATTCTTTTTAAATAACTCTTTTTCATAAATAAATAAATGTGGCAAAAAAGAAAAGAAGAGAAAAAAATAAAAAATGAATAAAAGCGGCATATTGTATTTAAAAACCAGCAAAAAAGCGATTAAAAGAAGAGCTTCGCCAAATATCCAGAAAAAAGAAGAAAATTCGTAAAGATTTTTCCACTCATAAAAACACAAAAAAGCTGTAAGAAGGATAAGTAAAGAAATTATCAAAAAATCTGCTTTCAAAAGAACAAGTACAAGAAGAGGAAAAAGTATAAGAGCTGTAATAAATCTTTTAAGATTCATAAACTCTACCAAATCTTCTTTCTCGCTGTTGATAAGAATAAATTGCCTTTAAATACTCATTTTCATTAAAATCAGGCCAGTAAATAGGTGTAAAATAAAATTCTGTATACGCTAACTGGAATAGCAAAAAATTAGAGACTCGCATTTCTCCACTCGTTCTTATAAGGAGATCTGGATCAGGGATATCCTTAGTATCTAAGAAATTTCTAAAAAGTTCTTCATCTATATCTTCAGGGGAAATTTTGCCCTTCTTTACTTCTTCTGCCAACTTTCTGGTGGCTTTAATAATCTCATTTTTCCCTCCATAGCTCAACGCCATACATAAAACCATCTCTTCGTTTTTTTCCGTAGCTTTTTCGATCAATTCTAATTTTTCTTGTAAATCTTGGGGGAAATCTTCTTTATCACCTATTACTTTAAATCTAATACCCTTTTTCTTCATTTCTTCAAATTCTGAATCCAGGTAAATTTTGAGCAATTCAAGAAGTGTTTTAATTTCTTTTTCTGGGCGAAGCCAGTTTTCCTTGGAAAAGGCAAAAAGAGTAAGATAAGGAATGCCAAGTTCCTTTGTTTTATAAATAATTTTTTTTGCTACTTCTGCTCCTTTTTTATGTCCATAGATCCTTGATAAACCCTTGCTTTTTGCCCATCTTCCGTTCCCATCCATAATAATAGCCACATGACGAGGAAGCTTTGAAGGATCTAAAACTATATTAAAATCATCAAAACATTGATTCATTTCTATGAAATTTCTACGGAGTTAAAATCTCTTTTTCTTTTTCTTTTAAAACTTCATTAATCTTTTCGATATACTGATCAGTCAACTTCTGAACCTTCTTTTCTAATTGAATATAATCATCTTCAGAGATTTCTCCTTTCTTTTTAGCAGACTTAAACTTATCCAAAACATCTCTCCTGATATTACGAATAGCTATTCTTGTTTCCTCAGCAAGCTTTCCAGCTACTTTTATCAACTCTTTTCTTCTTTCTTCAGTCAGAGGAGGAATAACAAGCCTTATTGTTTTCCCATCACTTGTAGGGTTGATCCCCAAATCTGACTTTTGAATAGCCCTTTCAATCTCTTTAACTAAATTTACATCCCACGGCTGTATAACAAGCACCTTACCTTCTACTACATTTACAGTAGCTATCTGAGGAATAGGCATTTGAGTTCCATAACAATCGACTTTAATAGCATCTAAAAGTGCAACAGAAGCTCTGGAAGTTCTTATGTGAGAAAGTTCTTCTTTAAAATTTTTTAAACTTTTTTCCATTCTTTTTTTAGCTTCATCCAAAACCTCATTCACAATTCCATCACCTCCTTTTTTAAGGGGTCACTAAGGTTCCTATATTCTCCCCTAAAATTGCTTTTTTAATATTACCTGGTTTTAAAAGATTAAAAATTAAGATGGGAAGCCTGTAGTCCCTTGCAAGGGAAAAGGCTGTAGCATCCATTACTCTAAGTTTTTTTATCAAAGCCTCGTCAAAAGTAAGAGTATCAAATTTTTTAGCTGTAGGATCTTTTATTGGATCTTTATCGTATACTCCGTCTACCTTGGTAGCTTTAAATAAAATTTCTGCTTTAAGTTCAAGTGTTCTTAAGACTGCCGCAGTATCTGTGGTAAAAAAAGGATTACCTGTACCACAGGCTAAAATAAGAACCTCTTTTCTTGCTAAATATATAAGTGCTTTCTCTCTTATATAGTTTTCGGCAACTTTTATTATTTCAAAGGCAGAAAGAACTCTACAAGGAACATCTTGAGAAATTAAAGCATCTTGAATAATTAAAGCATTAATTAAAGTTGCAAGCATTCCTATATTATCTGCCCTTACCCTGTCCATTCCACTCTTCTGTCCTGCAACCCCTCTGAAAATGTTACCTCCTCCTATTACAATTCCCAGCTCTACACCTAATTTATATACTTCTTTTAACTCATCAGCTATTTTTTTTACAACCTGATGATCTATTCCAAAGGTATTATTCCCTAATAAAGCCTCTCCTGAAACTTTTAAAAGAATTCTCCTATACTTAGGTTTCTCCACTTCTTATTCACCTACCTGAAACCTACAGAACCTCTTAATCAAGATCTTTTCGCCTATTTTTGCCATAAGCTCGTTTAAAAGATCCTGAATAGTAAGGTCAGGATTTTTAATAAAGGGCTGTTCTAATAAAACATTCTCTTTATAAAACTTTTCAAGCTTTCCTTCTACAATTTTGGGTATAATATTCTCTGGCTTACCTGCTTCCTTAAGTTGTTCTTCGTATATTTTCTTCTCTCTTTCCAGTACTTCTGGTGGTACCTGTTCTCTACTTATAGCAATAGGATTGGTTGCTGCAATTTGCATAGCAAGATCATGAGCAAACTGCTGAAATTCTGAAGTTCTTGCCACAAAATCAGTTTCGCAGTTTACTTCAACCAAGACACCTATTTTTTTATTGCTGTGAATGTAAGCTGAAACCACCCCTTCTAATGTTTCCTTTGCTGCTCTTTTAGCAGCAATAGCAAGTCCTTTTTTTCTGAGAATATCTACAGCTTTCTCTATATCACCCTGGGCTTCTTCTAATGCTTTTTTACAATCCATAAAACCAGCTGCTGTTCTTTCTCTAAGTTGTTTTATCAACTCCAAACTCACTTCAGCCATATTTACCTCCTGATTTTTTATTCTTCTTTTTCTACCATTCTTTCTGCTTCTTCTTCAAGTTTTCTCTCTTTTTCTTCTTCCACAAGTATCTCCTTTATTATTTCTTCTGCTTTTTCTTCTTCTGTTTTTAAAAGTTCCTCTTCAACTGGAATCTCTTTATCTGCCTCAGCTGCCAATTTTTCTTTATAAATCTCTAACCCTTCTAAACATGCATCGGCAATTTTACTGGTAATAAGCTTTATAGCTCTTATTGCATCATCATTTCCCGGGATAATATAGTCTATAAGATCAGGATCGCAATTAGTATCAACGATGGCAATAATAGGTATTCCCAGTTTTCTTGCCTCCTTAACTGCAATCTCTTCATAAACAGGATCCACTATGTATAAAGCTTGAGGTAAAGTTTCCATATCCTTTATTCCGGAAAGATTCTTTTCCAGTTTGTTTTTTAACCTTTCAAGTCTCAATCTTTCTTTTTTCACAAATCTTTCAATGGTTCCATCTTCAAACCAGGCTTCAAGCCTTTTAAGTTTTTCTACACTCTGCCTTATAGTTTTAAAATTGGTAAGTGTTCCTCCAAGCCATCTATTTACTACATAATACATACCACATCTTTGGGCTTCTTCTTTAACAGTCTCCTGAGCCTGCTTCTTTGTTCCCACAAATAAAATTTTTCCTCCCTGAGCAACCAGATTTACTACAAATTCATAGGCAATCTCAAAATAGTGCAGGGTTTGCTGCAAATCAATAATGTGAATCCCATTTCTTTCGCCAAAAATAAAAGGCTTCATTTTAGGATTCCATCTGCGAGTCTGGTGACCAAAATGGACACCTGCTTCAAGGAGCTGTTTCATGGTAATGTGTGACATAAATTTACCTCCTTTGGGGTTTTTGCTTCCGTCTAAGGTGGACTAAAACCAAGCACCTCCTACATTTAAGGAGGCACCCCAATCCTTAGACGTGCTTTTTAGTCTCATAATTAAATCACTTTTCATTTAAATTTCAAGCTTTTGGAGACCCTTTACAAGTTTTAATAATTACAATATCTTGAAAAAAATCTATTTAGGTGTTTAATTTCTATTTTAAATTTATCATAATCTAAGGGAGTTCTTAAATGTATAAAAACTATAAAAGAGTAAAACTTTATTTATTTCTCAGCTTTACACTCATTATCTCTCTTTTAGTATTCAATTTTGGTTTTTCTAAGGAAAAAAACAACGATAATCAGGAAATATACAAATATCTTAAACTTTTCTCTCAGGTGTTAAGGCTGGTAGAAGAGAACTATGTAAAAGAGGTCAGTCCTAAGGATCTTATCTATGGAGCAATAAATGGAATGTTGAGTTCTCTTGATCCCTACTCCTCTTTGATGGAGCCTGATGAGTATAAAGAGCTGGAAATAGAAACAAAAGGTAGTTTTACGGGAATTGGGATAGAAATAACCATTAAAGATGAAATTTTAACTGTAGTTGCTCCTATAGAGGATACCCCTGCCTGGAAAGCCGGTATAAAACCAGGAGATAAAATCCTAAAAATTAATGGAAAATCTACCAAGGGCATGAGCCTGTTAGAAGCTGTAAAACTTTTAAGAGGGCCAAAAGGAACCAAAGTAACAATTACTATACTTAGAGATGAAAAAGATATTAAAGAAATTACTCTCGTAAGAGATGTAATTCCTATTAAAAGTGTCAAAACCAAAGTATTAGAACCTGGATATACTTATGTAAGAATTACAAGTTTTCAAGAAAAAACTTCGAAAGAACTTATAAAAGCTCTTGAAGAATTGGAAAATAATCAGCAAATAAAGGGAGTTGTACTTGATCTGAGGTATAATCCCGGAGGGCTTCTTTCATCAGCAATAGAAGTTGCTGACGAGTTTTTAGAAAACGGTGTTATTGTATCTATAAAAGGTAAACACAAAGATGCACAGATGGAATTTAAAGCAAAACCTAATCCACCTCAAAGAAAACATCCCTATCCCATAGCAATTTTAATCAATCATGGCACTGCCTCTGCTGCTGAAATTGTTACCGGAGCACTAAGAGATAACCATAGAGCCATTGTTCTGGGACAGAAAAGTTTTGGGAAAGGATGTGTTCAAACAGTTATCCCCTTAGAAGAAGATTATGCAGTAAAACTAACCACCGCTTATTACTATACACCAAGCGGTATCTGCATTGATAAAATTGGAATTAACCCTGATATAGAATTACCCGAAATAGAAATCCCAGAAAAAAAAGATTCTAAAGAGAAGAAAAAAGTTTTTAAACACTTCCCTGATCCTGAAAAAGATTTTCAGGTAAAAATGGCAATTTCCATACTTAAAAAAGTAAAAGAGATCTCTAAGTTGAAATTTTAATGTTTGATTTAAAAATATTTTTATTTCTAACACCTCCTTTATTGCTCGCTTTAACAGTGCATGAGTTCTCTCATGGACTTGTTGCATATATGTTAGGAGATCCCACTCCAAAATTAGCTGATAGACTCACCTTAAATCCTATTAAGCACTTGGATTTTTTTGGAACCCTCACTTTATTTCTTACTCAAGCTATTGGATGGGCAAAGCCTGTTCCCATTAATCCCAATTACTTTAAAAAGCCCTGGAGAGACATGGCTCTTGTCTCAGTTGCAGGACCTCTTTCCAATCTCTTATTAGCAATAATTTTTGGATTTTTTTACAACCTTTTCAGCAATTTAAACTTAAATTTTCAAAATTTTGCCATTTCTGAACCTTTATCCTTTATGTGTTATCTTGGAGTAAAAATAAACATAGGCCTTGGAATTTTTAACCTCCTTCCCATTCCTCCCTTAGATGGAAGTAAAATAATAGTAAAATTTTTACCTCTCCCTCTAAGAGTAAATTACCTGAGACTTGAAATTTTTGGATTTTTTATCATCATTATTTTAGCTATAACCGGAATTCTTTATAAAATAATATATCCTGTTATAACTCTCTTTTCTGCCTTTATTTTTCACTTCACAAATATCTTTTAAACAAACCATGATAGAAATTGAAATTTCAGGAAAAGGGAAAATTACTCTTAAATATTTAGTTTCAGACTTTACAGGTACACTTTCAGTAGATGGAAATCTTATTTCTGGAGTAAAAGAAAAACTCAATCTAATTTCCCGGTTTCTGGAAATTTATATTTTAACTGCGGATACATTTGGAAGGGTTAAAGAGGCTCTAAAAGACGCCAGAGTAAAAATACATCTTCTGGAACCTGGAGACGAAGATTTGCAAAAGGAAAATTTTATAAGAAATCTGGGAAATGAATATGTAATTGCTCTGGGTAATGGTAAAAATGATAGAAAAATGGTTAAATCAGCCAAAATTGGAATTGCGGTTGTTCTTGAGGAAGGTTGTGCGGTAGAAACTCTTATAAATTCTGATATAATGGTAAAGTCTCCATTAGATGCTTTAGATTTAATTTTAAATCCTAAAAGACTGGTAGCTGTTTTGAGAACTTAAAAATGGAAAAGAATGTTTTAATATTGTGGTTCTTAACTATTATTTTATGGGGAGTTTCTCCAGTTATAGAAAAAATTGGTCTTAAAGATGTGCAACCTCTGCTTGCTCTTTTTATCAGAACCTTTGCTGCTTTAATAGGAATTTTCTTAGCTCTTTTACTAAGCTCATCTATCAATTTGTCTTCTCTTACTTTAAAAAATATAGGAATACTCTCTCTAAGCGGAATTATTGGAGGATTCTTGGGGATGCTTACTTACTTTTCTCTTCTTAAAGCCAAAAATGCCTCTCAAATTGTTCCTTTAACCTCTACCTATCCTCTTGTTGCAACTCTATTGGCTATTTTATTTTTAAAAGAAGAACTCACAATTTATAAAATTTTGGGAACTATTTTTGTAGTCATAGGGATATATTTTCTATTCAAAAGTCAATAAAATTTAAAAGGAGGTGTTTTATGGAAAGAACTCTGGTGATGATTAAACCCGATGGTGTAGAAAGAAACTTCATTGGTAAAATTATCAGTATTTTTGAAGAAAAAGGTCTGAGAGTGGTTGCTTTAAAAAAATTAAAACTTTCAAAAGAACAGGCAAAAACATTTTACATTGTTCATAAAGAACGTCCATTTTATGAAAGCCTTACAGATTACATTATTTCTGGACCAGTAGTTGCTATGGTGCTTGAAGGAGAAAACGCTATAAAAAAAGTACGTGAAATAATGGGAGCTACAGATCCTAAAGAAGCTGAAGAGGGAACCATAAGAAAACTTTTTGGTGTGGATAAAGAAAAAAATACTGTACACGGTTCAGATAGCCCTGAATCAGCTAAAAAAGAAATTTATTTCTTTTTTAGCGAATATGAATTAATTGGAGCTGAAAAGTGAATGAAATAGAATGGCTGAAATACTTAAAGAAGTATCTTTTTGAGGGTTCAGAAGTAGTTAAATCCAAAAATGAAGATTGTGCAGTAATAAAGATTTCCGATAACAAATATCTTCTTTTTACTACAGATGCTCTCGTTGACAAGGTGCATTTTGATTTAGAATACACATCTTTTTTCGATTTAGGGAAAAAACTGGCTATTTCCAATCTCAGTGATATTGCAGCAATGGGAGGAGAACCCAGATGGGGTCTCTTGACCCTGGGATCTCCTTTTTCCATAAAAAATTCTTGGATCGATCCACTTATGGAAGGTTTAGTTTCTACCTTAAAAACTTTCGGAGCTTATTTGATAGGTGGAGATACCGTTAAGAGTTCTACTTTTTTTTTAAATCTTGCTCTTTTAGGAGAAACTAAGAACCCCATTCTTAGAAAAGGGGCTATGCCTGGTGATTTAATTTTTGTCTCAAAGCCTCTCGGTGAAAGCTCTGCTTTTTTAAGATTAAAAAAAGAAAAATCCCTGAAAGAAATTCCTGATACAGTAAAAAAAGCTCACCTATCCCCAGAACCAGAAATAACTCTGGGGAAATTACTCTCAAAATATAAACTTGCAACTTCTATGATTGATATTTCAGATGGACTCCTTCTTGATCTCTGGAGAATATGTGAGGAAAACGAAGTGGGAGCTGAGCTGTTTGAAGAAAAAATTCCTGTAGGGAAATTTGCTACTTTAGAAGAAGCTCTAAGCGGGGGGGAGGATTATGCTCTTCTTTTTACTGTAAAAAAAGAAAACATTAAAAAACTTCAAGAACTGTCTTCAAAGCTTAATAAAAAACTATTTCAAATAGGAGTAATAACTGATAAGAAAAAAATTTACTTAGTTAAAAATTCAGAAAAAAAAGTCATTTCTCCAAAAGGATTTGATCACTTTTCTTCCTGATTTCTTTTAAAAAATTTTCCACTTCATCTGCATTTTTCTTAAGTGCTCCAAAAGATTCTATCTTTAAAGCTGAGGCAGCAGATGCAAACATTCCTGCTTCTTCAATATAGGAACCCTGCAATCTTTTATAAAGATAAGCTGCCATATAGGTATCTCCACAGCCTGTGACATCTACCATCTTTACAGGGCTATATGCAGGAATAGTAAAAATTTTGTTGTTTGAAAAAATTATAGAACCCCTTTCTCCACATGTAATAACTATCTCACTTATGCCAAACTTTTTTAATTTTTCTACAGCTATTTCCAAGTCATCTGTGTCCATTAAAACATTTATTTCTCTTTCATCAGCTTTTAATATAGTAATAAAAGGCAGGATCTCTTCTACTTTTTTCCATCTGAATTCTTTTACAATCCCCTCTTCCACTTTTCTTACAAATCCCTGAATATCTAAGGAGACTTTAGAAATTCTCGAAAGGTGTTCTATTGTATCCAAATGTATGTCACTATTTATAAGGGGACCTAAATGGAAAAACTTTGCTGAAATAGAAGGTATGTCTTCAAGAGTAAAAGGAGAGGCTACAGCTCTTACTTTCTGGGTTCTTGTTATGAGCTTGCTATTATAAATATTTTCAAAAACGGTAGTGTTCTCACTTTCTCTCCAGAATACTTGAATATTTTTTCTAATTAATTCATTTAACAAGTACTTATCTTCTTTTGAGCATTTAGTAACTACAGCAACTTTAGAAGAAGGATCTAAACTTTTCCATCCCAAGGAAAAATAATAGACAACTCCACCTACCTGTTCTTTTGTATTATTTTCTATTTTTATTATATCTTTTGTGATGTGACCAATAACACAGATATCAAACACGTTCTTTATAAATAAATCAGGATAAAATAATAGAGGGAGGGAGGATACCTCCCCCTCTATTAACCTACCTTTAATTACTTCTCGACGTTAATTTTGATTACTTTTTTCTTCTCTTCTGGTTTCTTAGGAAGTACTATTTTAAGAACACCGTTTTTGTAAGTAGCAGAGATTTTATCTTCTTCTACCTCACAAGGTAGCTGAATTGATCTCATAAAACTACCATAATATCTTTCCATTCTATAAAAGTTCTCTTTCTTTTCTTCCTCTTCTTTTTTCTTTTCACCTTTAATAATCAATACATTGTCATGTAAACTTATTTCCATATCTTCAGGATTTACACCTGGTACATCTACTTTTACGATTATTTCATTATCAGTTTCTGAAACATCAATAGCAGGTATCCATTCTATACTTTCAAATTTTTCTGTTAACCAATCTTTACCTAAAACATCCTGCCATATACGATCCATTTCCTTTTTTAATTCTTGTAATGGACGCCATAATGTTAAATCTGCCATAGCTTATCACCTCCTTTCTATTTTTTTATTTGGTTTTATACTTTTTAA
The DNA here is from genome assembly GCA_021163085.1 of Thermodesulfobacterium sp. GTDB lineage: Bacteria > Desulfobacterota > Thermodesulfobacteria > Thermodesulfobacteriales > Thermodesulfobacteriaceae > Thermodesulfobacterium. The sequence continues at coordinate 12,056 of JAGGXL010000114.1, forward strand.
TTCTTTAATTCTTAAAGTAAGTACGGTTTATTTTTTTTCAAGAAGGTATATCTAAAATTTTTGTTGTATAACTTTTGTTATTTTTATTTTTCATCCTAATTGAAACTTAAATAATCGTATTTATTTTTTTAATTAATAAAAATTTTACTTACAGGAGGTTTAAATTATGAAACTCGAAAGATTTACTTTTAAAGCTCAAGAAGCTTTGCAAGAAGCTCAGCGCTTAGCTGAGAATTATAATCATCCTCAGCTTGAGCCAGAGCATCTCTTAAAGGCCCTGGTTGAACAGGAAGGGGGGATAATTCCTACCATTCTTGATAGACTGGGAGTTAATTCAAAAATTATTTCTTCTGATTTAGATGAAATTCTGGAAAAATTGCCCAAGCTTACACATGGAACTTATCAACTTTATCTTTCCATGTCTTTAAAACAGATTTTTGATAAGGCAGAAGCCTTAGCTAAAGAAATGAAAGACGAATATATTTCTACAGAACATCTTTTCTTAAGTATTATTGATAGTCCGACAAGGGCTGGAGAAATCTTAAGAAAAAGAGGCATTACTTTTAACAATGCTAAAGATGTCATTATGAAAATAAGAAAAGGACAAAGAATTACTGATCAAAATCCAGAAGAAAAGTATCAAGCTTTAGAAAAATTTGGAAGAGATCTTACAACTCTTGCCAGAGCTGGTAAACTTGACCCAGTGATTGGAAGAGACGAAGAGATAAGGAGAGTTATGCACATTCTCTCCAGAAGAACCAAAAACAATCCGGTGCTTGTTGGAGAACCAGGTGTCGGTAAAACTGCCATTGTAGAAGGGCTTGCCCAAAGAATTGTTGCAGGAGATGTACCAGAAGTCCTGAAAGATAAGAGAGTTATTCAGTTAGATCTTGGTGCTTTACTTGCAGGAACAAAATTTAGGGGTGAATTTGAAGAAAGATTGAAGGCTGTTTTAAGAGAAATTCAGGCAAGTGAGGGAGAAATTATTCTTTTCATAGATGAAATACATACCCTTGTTGGAGCTGGAGCTGCAGAAGGAGCAATAGATGCAGCTAATATGTTAAAACCTGCTCTCGCAAGAGGAGAACTAAGATGTATAGGTGCTACAACCATCGATGAATATAGAAAGTATATAGAAAAGGATCCCGCTCTGGAAAGAAGATTTCAGCCTGTTTATGTAGATGAACCTACTCCAGAGGAAGCCATAGCCATTTTAAGAGGACTGAAAGAAAAATATGAGGTTCATCACGGAGTTAGAATTACAGATAATGCTATTATTGCCGCTGTCATGCTTTCTCACAGATATATTACTGATAGATACCTTCCTGATAAAGCCATAGATTTGATAGATGAAGCTGCTGCCAAACTTCGTATAGAAATAGATTCTATGCCTACTGAAATAGACGAAATAGAGAGAAAAATTAAACAGCTTGAAATTGAAAAAGTGGCTTTAGAAAAAGAAACCGATCCAAAGGCAAGAGAAAGATTAGAAAAACTCCTTGAACAACTAAATGAACTTAAAAAGAAAGCTGAAGATCTAAAAGCTCAATGGTTGAAGGAAAAAGAGGTTATCCAAAAAATCAGAAAATTAAAAGAAAAAATTGATCAACTCAAAATCGAAGCCCAACAGGCTGAAAGACAGGGAGATCTTAATAGAGTTGCTGAAATTATATATGGTATTATTCCTCAACTACAAAAAGAACTGGAAGAAGAAAATAAAAAACTTGAAGAGCTTCAGAAACAGCATAAATTCCTGAAAGAAGAAGTTGATGCTGAAGATATAGCTGAAATAATATCCAAATGGACAGGAATTCCTGTAAGCAGACTTCTTGAAAGTGAAAGAGAAAAGCTTCTAAAAATTGAAGAAAGATTAAAACAAAGAGTAGTAGGGCAGGATCATGCTATATCTGCAGTAGCAAATGCTTTAAGAAGAGCAAGAGCAGGATTGAAGGATCCATCAAGACCTATTGGTTCATTTCTTTTCATCGGTCCAACAGGTGTAGGAAAAACAGAACTTGCAAAGGCTCTTGCAGAATTTATGTTTGATACTGAAGATGCCATGATAAGAATTGACATGACAGAGTATATGGAAAAACATTCAGTTGCAAAACTTATCGGTGCACCTCCTGGATATGTAGGTTATGAAGAAGGGGGACAGCTTACAGAAGCTGTAAGAAGAAAACCTTATTCTGTAATTCTGTTTGATGAAATTGAAAAAGCGCATCCAGATGTTTTCAACATTCTTCTGCAGGTTCTTGATGATGGAAGATTAACTGATGGAAAAGGAAGAACAGTTGATTTTAAAAATACAATTATTATAATGACCTCAAATGTAGGTAGTAGTTATTTCCAAGATATTTCTCTTTCTCGCAAAGAAATAGAGGATAAAATCTTTGAACTTATGAAAGCTACCTTCAGGCCTGAATTTTTAAACCGTATTGACGAAATTATAGTCTTTAACAATCTGACAAGAGATGATATAATTAAAATTGTAGATATCCAGATCAAATATCTTAATAAAAGACTTGCAGAAAAGGGCATGTTTTTGGAATTAACAGATAAAGCAAAAGAATTGCTTGCAACTTATGGATATGATCCTGTATTTGGTGCAAGACCACTTAAAAGAACTATCCAGAAGTATATTGAAAATCCTCTGGCTTTAAAAATTTTGGAAGGTGCTTTTGATGAAGGCGATAGGATACTGGTTGATGTAAGTGAAGCAGGAGAATTTGTATTTAAAAAATTTGAAGAAGCAGAAGAATTAAAGAAAACCGCTGTCCATTAATGAATAAATATAGAATAATTTTCTTCGGGACTCCTGAATTTGCTATACCTCCTTTAGAAGGTCTTTACGAGAAGGAAGATTTAATAGCTGTTGTTACACAGACAGACAAACCCAAAGGGAGGGGACTAAAGCCTTCTCCCTCTCCTGTAAAAAAATGGGCTTTATCAAAAGGTATAAAAGTATTAGGACCTTTAAAGCTTAAAGATCCTCAATTCATTGAAACTATCAAAAATCTTTTGCCTGATCTTATCGTAGTCTGTGCCTATGGAAAAATTCTTCCCAAGGAGATTTTAAGGATTCCTAAGTATGGTTGCTGGAATATACATGCCTCGCTTCTTCCTAAATATAGAGGTGCTTCTCCTATAAATTGGGCAATTTTAGAAGGAGAAAAAGAAACTGGTATTACCATAATGATTATGGATGAAGGACTTGACACAGGTTCTATTCTTTTACAAAAAAAGATTACTATTCTGGAAGATGATACTGCTATTACTCTTTCTCAAAAATTAGCTCAGCTCGGAAAGGAAGCTATTATTGAGGCAATTGAACTACATAAAAAAGGGGCTCTAAAACCTATACCTCAACCAGAAGAAGGAGTCTCTTATGCTCCGATTTTGAAAAAAGAAGATGGATTTTTTACCTTTGAAGAACCTGCAAAATTAATAGAAAGAAAAATCAAAGCCTTTTTACCATGGCCTACTGCTTTCACTTACTACAAAAATAAACTTTTAAAAGTCTTTTTAGCAAAAGCCATACCTCTTGAGCATAAAGAAAAACCTGGAACCATTTTGGATATAAATAAAGACGGGGTACTTGTTGCTACTTCTGAAGGAGCGATTTTATTAAAAGAAGTCCAGATGGAAGGCAAAAGAAAAATTTCTGCCTATGAATTTGCCTATGGTCAAAGGCTTAAAAAAGGTGCTCTTTGGGAGTAAGGTCTGGAATTTTCCCTTTGTGTAAAGCTTTTAAAATAGGAGAAGCAATAAAAATAGAGCTGTAAGTTCCTACAATAAATCCTATAGTTAAAGCTAAGGCAAAATCTCTTATTACAATACCTCCGAAGATAAGAAGACTTAATGATCCAAAAAGTGTAGTAATAGTGGTAATAATTGTTCTTGCAAGCATTTCATTTATACTTGTATTTATCAAATTATCAAAATTTTTAAATTTTTTGTTCAAAATATTTTCTCTGATCCTATCAAAAATAACCACTGTATCAGTTAAAGAATAACCTGCTAAAGTGAGTAAAGCTGTAATAAAAAGAAGATTAATTTCCTTACCCAGAAGATAAAAAATGCCCAGAGTTACAAGAACATCATGAAACGTGGCTATTCCTGCTGCTAAACCAAAGTGAAAATTGAATCTAAAAGTAAGATATAAAATAATACCTAAAAGCGCACCAAGAATAGCTAAGGTAGCTTTTTTCTTCAATTCTTTACTTATAGTAGCTCCTATTTCTTCTTTGGCTATTAAACTGAACTTGTATTCAGGGACTTTACTTTTTAAAGTTGCCAAAATCTTATTTACATCCTCAGTAAGTGTTTCTTTGGAGCTTTTTAACTTCAAAAGCAACATGTTTTCACCTTTTACATCCTGAAGAGTAAAATCTTTAAATCCTTTCTGGGAAAGTACTTTTCTTATTTTATCTAAGGAAGGAGGTTTTTCACTTTTTAAATAAAGAAGTGTCCCCCCTGTAAAATCAATCCCAAGATTGGCTTTTCCTCTAAAAGCCTGAACAAATGCAACTAAACCTGTTATACAGAGAAAAACAGAAATTACTCCAAAAACTTTTTTATATTTCATAAAATCAATTTTGGTATCTCTTACAATTTCAAAGAATTTAATCTTAAAATCCTTTCCTTTTTCATAGAAATATTCATAAAATATTTTGGTTGCAAAAATAGCTGTAAATAGATTTACAATAATAGAAATGGATAAAGTTACTGCAAAACCTCTAATAGGACCTGTGCCAAAAGTAAATAGAATTAAAGAAGTTATCAGAACTGTAATGTGTGCATCAAATATAGTCCAGAAGGCTCTTGAGTATCCCTGAAAAACGGAAGAATAAGTACTTCTTCCCAGTTTAAGCTCTTCTCTGATCCTTTCAAAGATGAGAACGTTTGAATCAACTCCCATTCCAATACTTAAAATAATTCCAGCAATTCCTGGAAGGGTCAAAGTTGCCTGGAAAGCTGATAAAAGGGCAAGAAGGAAGTATATGTTTAAAATAAGTGCACAAACTGCTATTACTCCAGAAATTTTATAGTAAATAGAGGTGAAGATAATAACTGCAGCTGCTCCTATTAAACCTGCTATAATTCCTTTCTGAATAGAATCTCTTCCAAGTGATGGCCCAATAGTTATGTTTTGTAAAATTTTAACTGGTGCAGGCAGAGCACCTGCTCTTAAAACAAGAGCAAGATCTGATGCCTCTTCCATTGTGAAACCACCTGTTATCTGAGCTTCCCCACCTGAAATCTTTTCTCTTATAACAGGTGCAGAACGAACTACATCGTCAAGTACAATAGCAAGCCTTCTTCCTACATTTTCTTCTGTAATTCTTTCAAATATTTTTGCTCCCCTTGAATCAAATTGAATCCATACATAAGGCTCGTTAAACCGAGGATCTATTCTTACCTGAGCATTTTTAAGATAGGTTCCGGTAAGGACTGCCTCTTTTTTAAGAATAATAGGTTTTTTTATTATCTTACCCGTCTCTCTATCCTTTTCCACCAAAAAGTAAAATTCTGAATCCAGAGGTATATAAGGTCTAATAAGCTCTCTCCATTTTTCTAAAGGTGCATCAAAAGATATCTTCTTTTCTTTAATTAAAGAACTGATAAGAGCATTTAAATCCAGCTTTTGCATGGTTTCTTCATCTACTAACTTAAATTCAAGCTGAGCTGTTTGACCTATTACTTTTATTGCTCTTTGAGGATCTTTTAAACCCGGGAGCTGAACTACTATTTTATCAGATCCTTGTTTGGTAATGATAGGCTCTGTAACTCCAAACTGGTCAATTCTATTTCTTATAACCTCAAGAACCTGGTCTAAAATGTGTTTCTTTATATAAGAAATCTTCTCCTCAGATAAAGAAATTTCCTCTACAAAGGCATTTTCTTCTTTAAGTTCTTTAACTATCTGAAGTTCTTTAAAATCTTCAATCAACTTCTTAAAAAAGTTTACATCTTCTTCTTTATAAAATTTGAATTTGGCACTCTGCTCTTGATATATCAAATCAAAGTTTATGGAAGCTCTTACAAGCTGAGCTTTTATATCCTGCAAATAATTATCAAACTGATTTTTTAAAGCCTTTTCTAAATCTGGCTTTAAAACAAGATGAACTCCTCCTTTTAAATCAAGACCGAGATTTAGTTCCCCTCTATAGATATATTTTTTAAACCAGGGAGGAAGGTCTTTTACAAAAGTAGGAAGTAACAAAAATCCGGAAAATATTATTAAAAAGATGAGAAGCGCTATCTTTAATTTCAATTTCAAAGACAAGGCTTAACCCCCTTATTTTTCTTCACATTTAAGGGCCTTTTTAATATTTTTTAAATTGTATTTTAAAAGTTCTGTATAGCTTCCAGCCATAAAATAAGTTCCGCCAGACCACAATTTAATAACCCTTATACCCTTTTCTTCAAAAAAATTTCTGTATTTCTCAAATTCAGGATCTGTAAGAAACACTATACCATTTTTAGCTTTAGCTTTTTCATATATTTCTATTAAAATTCTAATACTCGGTTCTCCCTCTTTATGATGACCCTTGATAAGTGTCACCTCTCTTATCCCTGCACCTTTAAGAAGATAACCAAAAACTGGATGACCAAGAATGTAAATTTCTTTGTATTTACAGCTATTAAGCTCTTGATATTCCTTTTGAATCTCTTTTAAGTTTTCTAAAAACTTTTCTAACTTTTTTTGATATAATTCTTTTTTTGAATTTTCCTTTTTGATTAAAAAATTGATAATTCTTTTTGCTAATTTTTCTACCCTTTTTAAATCAAACCATAGATGAGGATCAGAAAATTTGTTTTCTCCGTCTGCAAGACTTAATGTTTCCTTGTTTTTTCTTAAACTGTATACCCTCTTTGCCCAGGATTCAGTTCCTACAAGAATAACAAGATCTACTTTCTGTATCTTTTTCCATTGGGATAAAGTTGGTTCATAGAAGTGAAAATCTTCTTTTTCACTTTGAAGCCGATAAATTTTATGCTCTATTCCTATTTCTTTTATAATTTTTTCAAGAGGAGAATTTGAAACTACGATTTCCAGAGCATAAAGCTGACCAGCTAAAAAAGAAAAAAACACTAAAAATACAATTATACATAAAAGTTTGAGCTTTCTCATAACGCTAAAAACCTCCTAAAATTTTACTTAACTTTTATTAAAAGGCAATTAAGAAATTTTATTTTAATTCTTCAATCAGGAAGAGTAACAACATTTACTATCTTTCTATAAAATCTCTTTCTTTTTACAACTGTTTTCAATGAAACAAGTCCTTCCTGAAGAATTTTCTTTTTCTCAAACGGTATTTTCAACTTATAAAAAGTACCGGGTGGTGTTACTTTCTTTCTTAATTCTGCATTTAAAAGAAGAATCATTTTATAGTCAATATTACCTGCAACAGAAAATACCTTTAAATCTACTCCACCATTTACTGCTATTTCTTCATAATCAATTACATTCGTAGGCACCGAAAATCCATATTCTTCTGGGTTTTTAGCTATCAGGGTAATAGCCATCCATTTAGGCAAATAGGCACTGGTTTCAGCTGGTAGTCTATCTGAATTTATCACCTGCCAATAATTAGCAAAATTTTTGGCTTTTAAAATTTTCCTCAGTCTGTTTTCCCCCGAGTTATAACTTGCTATAGCTATTCTCCAATCTCCAAATTGTTCGTATAAATTTTTAAGATACTGTGCAGCTGCATGAGTAGATTTAATAAAGTCTCTTCTCTCATCAATCCAGTAATTTATTTTTAATCCGTATTTTTTAGCTGTAAGTTTCATAAACTGCCATATCCCTGCTGCACCAGCAGGAGAAGTGGCAAGTGGATTACAACCACTTTCAATATAAGCCAGATAAACCAGATCTTCGGGAAGTCCATACTCTTTAAAAATTGTTTTAAAATAAGGCAAAAATAAAGAACATCTTGCAAGCCATCTTTCTACCGTCTCTTTCTTTTCCTTAGTAAAGTATTTTAAAAAATAGGCTACCTGAGCATTTATATCAGAAGGTAAATTTTTTATAATCTCTGGAGGAAGCTCATCTGTGGCTTCATAAGCATCACTTTGATAAAACTCTTTGTTTAACAGCTCGCTTTCTGAATTTACCTTAATAGGCAAAAATAAAAACAATAATAAATAGAGGAAAAAAGTAGCATCCACAAACTTTTTACACTCTAAATATTTACTCAAATTCATGCTCCCTCGGTAATTAAAAACTCAAATCTATATTTGAAAGAATCTCTATATTTACATAGGTATCCTCTTCGTTATGAGCTTCAGAAGTAAAAATTGGCTTTATTCTTTTTTCTTTTAAAAAATCAAATATCTCTTTAAATTTTATCTTACCTTTTCCTATAGCAAGATGATCGTCATGAACCCCTAAATTATCATGACAATGCATTTCTTTTAAATACTGATGAAGAACATCTAACCACTCCATTTCTTCTTTTTCAGAAAAAACTCTTGCATGGGCAGGATCAAAGCACCAAAAAAGTCTGTTTTCAAAACTCTCAAATACAGGCTTTAAAAATTCAGGATCAGGTTCAAAAACATTTTCTAAGGACAGAGTTAAGTCGAAATCTTCTGCAAAACTCAAAATTTTATCCATGTTTTCTATAAAACTTTCTCTCCATTCCTTTTTTACTTCCCTGTGGTAATCCATGTGATAGCCAGAGTGCAAAACCAAATTTATAGGTTCAAAAACAATTGCCCTTTCCATAGCAAAAAAGGTTCTTCTCAAACTTGCTTCCTTTATCCAGGGATCCAGAGCTCCTAAGGAAAGATCCATAAAAGGTAAATGGATGGTTGTTTTTATACCCGCTTCTTTCAATTGTTTTGCCACATTTTTAAAATCCAGGTAGGAATAATTATCAAGTGCTTTTGCATTTAAAGCTATTTCCACATTAACTTTATTTTCCAACACCAAGGGTAAATACTTATTTATCAAAAGCTCCCAAGGAATGGAAACAAATACTAAATGTCCCATTTTATCCACTTTTATAAAAATCTCTTATAGATGAAATAACATAGTTAATCTCTTCTTCAGTCAAATAGGGATACAAGGGCAAGCTCAAAACTTCTTTGGCAACTCTTTCTGTAACAGGTAATTTTACATTCCCAAAGTTTAAATTTTTATAAACAGGCTGTAAATGAAGTGGTTTACTATAATATATTCCTGTTCCTATTCCTCGAGTCTCTAAAAATTTTTTCAACTTATTTCTATTTTTAGCCCTTATCGTAAACAGAGAATAGGAAGAAAAATACTTCTTAGGAAAATAGGGAAGTTTTAAATAAAGATTCAAGTCTTTTAATCCCTCCACATATTTTTCTGCAATAGTTTTTCTTAAGGCTAATTCTTTTTCGAAATATTTGAATTTAACCAATAAGATTGCACTGTGTATTTCATCAATTCTTCCATTCACACCGTGATACTTATAAAAATAAGGTTTAACCTGACCGTGTTCCTTTAAATATCTTACTGTTCTTGCTATCTTTTTATTAGAGGTAAAAACCATCCCTGCATCTCCACAAGTGGAAAGAGGTTTTGTAGGATAAAAAGAGGTTGCAGAGGCAATACCAAAAGTCCCCACCCTTTTATTGGCAATCTTTGCACCAAAAGCCTGACATATATCCTCTATTAAATAAATACCCTTTTCTTTACAGAATTTTTGAATTTCCTTTAGATGCGCTGGCAGCCCAAAAAGACTTACCGCTATTACTGCAGAAACCTTTTTCCTTTGTTTTGTAAGCCTTTCATAGCTTTCCTTTAAACTTTCTAAAGAAATATTATAAGTATCTTCTTCTATATCAACAAAAAAGGGAATGAGCCCTGCTCTTACCACCACTTCAGCAGTAGCAACAAAAGTAAAAGAAGGAACCAGAATATAAGTATTCTGAGAAAGATCAAGGGCTTTTAAAATAAGATAAAGAGCTTCTGTGCCTGAAGAAACTCCAACAGCATAGGAAGTTCCCAAGTAATTAGTCAGAAGATTTTCCAGCTCCTGTGTCTGCAGACCATTTAAATAAGTTCCACTTCTTAAAACTTCTAAAACATTCTTTTCAATTTCTTCCTTATAAACCTGGTAGCCTCTTTTTAAGTCTAAAAAGGGTACTTTTTTCATTTTTTTCTTCTATCTAAAAAGTATCTTGAAATAAAAAATCGCAATAATTATACTTTAGTTTTCAAGAATTTCCAAATTTAAAAATATCCAGATAGGAATGAAAAAAATTCTTTTTTACCGAAGAGGTGCTCTTGGAGATACTCTTCTTACATTTCCTCTATTTGAGGTTATGAAAAAAAGAAATTATTACATTGTAGCTATAGGAAATACTGATTATTTAAAAATTGCAAAAGAATTACAATGGGTTAATGAAATTTACAGTGATCTTTACCCTGAGATTGTAAGCAGAGCTTATGACCTCAAAATTATCTTTTCCAGAAAAGAAGGCTTTAATCCCTTTCCATCTGAAAGAATATGGATAGTTGATTATTATTTTAATTTGCTAAAATTTGAAAAAACTTTTTCTTATGTCCTGCCTTTAGAAGGTTCTCTAAAAAGCCCATTAAAAGATAGAATAGTTTTACATCCAGGAAGTGGCTCATTTAAAAAAATTCCTGATTTTTCTCTCTTTGAAAGAATTGAAAAATATCTAATCTCACAGGGGTTTAACACTGTATATCTTATTGGAGAGGCAGATAGCTGGATAAAGAGTTTTACAAACAACTACTGGGAATGTCTTGATCCTTTGCTCATAGCCAAGGCTTTAAAAAGTGCAAAATGTTTTATTGGACTTGACAGCGGTATCTCCCATCTTGCAAGTTATCTGGGAATTAAATCTTACCTTTTCTATGGATCCACAGATCCTGTAGTATGGAAACCTATAGGGGAAAATTACAAAATTATCTCTCTCAATTTAGACTGCAGTCCCTGCTTCCCGAATGTCTGCAAAGAGAAAAGGTGTCTTGATGTGAAATTGCTTTTTAACAAATTTTTAGAAACTTTCCGTAATTAATTAAAGTTTATCAATAAATTTCTTAAAATTTTATTGATATTTTTTATTAGAATTTCCTGTTCTTCGGAGATAAACTAAGATAAAAAATTTTTGGAGGTTAACAGGATGAGAGAAGTAAATGTAAAGGGACTTCCCTGTCCTCAACCGGTAATTAAGACGAAAGAAGCTTTGGAATCTATAAATACTGGAGAACAAATAAAGGTTATTTTGGATAATGAATCCTCTTTGAGAAATGTGCAAAAGTTTGTAAATGCTCAGAAACACAAAATTGTTTCTATAGAACAAAAGAGAAATGAATACATTATTATTATTGAAAAATTAGGAGATATTAGTGAAGATGTGCCAATTTCTTGTGAAATTCAGAATGAAGAAAAGAAAGACCTTTTTGTTATTATTGCTACTGATATTATGGGAAAAGAAGAAAAACTTGGTAAAATTTTAATGAAAGCTTATTTCGAAACTATGCTTGTTCACAATCTTTTGCCTGATAGAATATTTTTTATGAATACAGGGGTAAGATTAACCACTTTAGAGGAAGAATTTATACCTTTAATAAAAGAACTGGAGAAAAAAGGAGTAGAAATTTACAGCTGTGGAACTTGTTTAAAATATTTCCAATTAGAAAATCAATTAAAAGTTGGAAAAAGAGCAGGAACTGATGTATACTTAGAAGGGATTTTTTATTTTAAAAAGACTGTTTGGATAGGATAATAAAGGAGGTATCATGAAAGTAGGTATTCTTATGGGAAGTGACTCAGATCTTCCTGTGATGAAAGAAGCAGCAGAAATTCTGGAATCTTTTGAAATTCCTTATGAAATTTTAATTATTTCTGCTCACAGAACACCGGAAAAGGCTATGGAATATGCAAAAACTGCTGAAGAAAGGGGACTTGAAGTTATAATTGCAGGTGCAGGAGGAGCAGCTCATCTGCCAGGTGTAATAGCAGCATTAACTACTATTCCTGTAATAGGTATTCCAATTAAAACAAAGGTATTGGATGGACTTGATTCTCTTTTATCTATTGTTCAGATGCCAGCAGGAATTCCTGTTGCAACAGTTGCTATAAATAATGCTAAAAATGCTGCACTACTTGCAACTCACATACTTTCCATAAAATATCCTGAAATAAGAGAAAAACTGAAAATCTACAAAGAAAGAATAAAAAAAACTGTAATGGAAAAAAACGAAAAGCTTCAAAAACTCGGGTATAAAAAATATTTAGAGGGAGCCTAAGTATTTAAAAGCTCTTTTGCCTATATCTTTCCTGTAATGAGCTCCTTCAAAGTGAATCAGAGATACAGCTTTGTAAGCCTTTTCTATAGCAGAGGGAATATCCTTATCAAGAGCTGTTACTCCTAAAACCCTTCCTCCATTGGTATAAAATTCATTATTTACTTTTTTCGTTCCTGCATGAAAAACAATAACATCCTGCATTTGAGAGACCTTTTCAAGTCCTTCTATTTTTCTACCTTTTTCATACTTGCCAGGATAACCTTTGCTTGTCATAACAACACAAACAGCTGCCTCCTTTCTTTTCTTTAATTCTATTTTATCCAGATTCCCTTCTAAAGCTCTCTCTATAATTTCAAGAAAATCATTTTCCACACGAGGCAAAATCACCTGAGCCTCTGGATCTCCAAGTCTGCAGTTAAATTCAAGAACATAAGGCTCTTTATTCACGATCATAAGCCCCGCATATAAAAAACCCAAGTATGGATGACCCTCTTTCTCAAGAGTTTTTAAAACAGGAGCTATTATTTTTCCCTCTATTTTCTGTCTCAATTCTGAATCTATTAATGGGGTTGGTGAATAGGCTCCCATTCCTCCTGTATTTGGACCTTCGTCATTATCTAAAAGCCTTTTGTGATCCTGTGAAGTTGGCAAGGCTCTAAAGTTATACCCATCTGTAATCACAATATAGGATGCCTCCTCACCTATCAGCCTTTCCTCAATTACAACTTTATTCCCGGATTCTCCAAAAATCTTTTCTTCCATTATTTTTTCAACTGCTCTGATAGCTTCTTCCTTTGTTTCGCAAACAAAAACCCCTTTTCCAGCACAAAGTCCATCAGCTTTTACCACTATAGGCGCTCCTTTTTTTTCTATATAAGCTTTGGCTTTTGAAGGCTCATCAAAAACTTCAAACTTAGCTGTAGGAACTCTTGCTTTATCCATTATTTCCTTGGCAAAAGATTTGCTTCCCTCTATAAGTGCTCCGACACTATCAGGACCAAAAACCTTAATTCCTTCCTTCTCAAGAGAATCCCTTAATCCCTTTACTAAAGGTTCTTCAGGCCCGGGAAGTACAAGGTCGATTTTGTTTTCTTTACAAAATCTGGCAATATTCTCAAAATCTGTTACTGAAATATTCTCTATAATATCAGCTATCTCTGAAATCCCCCCATTGCCAGGAATACAGAATAATTTTTCAAGTTTGGCACTTTTTGAAAGAACATAACAAATTGTGTGTTCTCTTCCTCCTCCACCTAAAACAAGTATTTTCATCTCTCACACCCCACCTAAAAATTTTATTTTTTATTAGAATTATAGGAAAATCTATTGGATGTCAACCTTTTTAACTTTAACTTATAAAACACCAAAAGAATAAGAAATATTCCACCTATTTGGGTCCAGATAAAGGTTTCTCTGAAAGTATCCTGAAAAGCAAAACTTAAGGCTTGAAGGCTTTCTACTCTATATAAAAGTGCTTTTGCTTTTTTTAGGGCATAAGCTTCTGAAAAATACTTCTGAGTTATATACCACCACTTTTTTACAAACATGTCCACATATCTGAATTCCTGCAGTTCTGTAATTCTTAAAAAATGATAATTTGTTCTCTTCTCAAGAGTATTTGTAGCTATGGCAATCCCTATGGAACCTCCAACAAATCTCTGATAGTGAAATAATACCACTCCCAAACCGGTTTTCTCCCCAAGATTTCTTAAAGCTAAAGTCATTAAAGGTGCAAAGAAACATCCTACGGCAATACCTAAGGGGACAGTCAAAATAGCTGCTTTTAAGGCTGGAGTATAGTAGTTTAACTTGGGTAAGAGAAAGAGTGTAGTAATACTCAGAATAAAAAAATTAACGAAAAGAATCGCCTCTGGTGACACTTTATCAGAAAGTCTTCCGGATATTACGGCAAATATACCTGTAAAAGATGCATAAGAGAGCATATGAAGTCCAGCCTGAAATGTAGTCAGTCCCTTTAAATTTTGATAATAAAGAGGAATTAAATAAAAAACCTGATACATAACAAATCCTAAGATAAAAAACTGAAAAGCCATTGCCAGACCAAATTCTGGAACAGAGTATATTTTAAAATCTATTAATGGCTTTTTGCTTATCAGTTCAGAGGCAAAGTAAAGTGAATAAAAGGTTAAACTTAAGATAAGAAAAGAAACTATGAAAGTTGACTGAAACCATCCATATTGCTGACCTTTAGAAACAGCAATGAGCAAAAAGATGGTAGCTAAGGAAATAAAACCATAACTTATAAAATTAAAAGAAAACTCTTTTCTCCTCCCTAAGGCAAAGGGTAAAAAAGAAATGGCAGCAACCAAATCAAGAATACCAATGGGAACATTTACATAAAAAGCCCATCTCCAGGATATGTATTCAGTAAGAAAGCCTCCTACTGTTGGTCCCAAAGCTGGTGCAAAACTCACTCCCAAGCTGTAAATTCCCATAGCGGTTCCTCTTCTTTCAGGAGGATAAACATTAAGAAGGATAGTTTGAGCTGTAGCCATGATAAAAGCTTCTCCAATGCCCTGAAAACTTCTAAAAACAATCATTTGAGGAAGACTCTGGGCTAAGCCACAAAAAGCACTAAAAACAATAAAAAGCACAAGACCTGTTGTATAACACAGAGCATATCCCACGTATTTTGAAAAACTCTCCACAAATAAAAGAGCTATAGCTGCAGAAATCATATAACTGATACCAACCCACTGCACTCCATACAAATCCGTAGACAAAGGTCCGAGAAGTTTGGGTAATATGGTATTTACAACAGTAGTATTTAAGATGGCCATAAAGTGACCAATCATGAGTGTAATGGTTATGGTTATTCTTTCAAAAGTAGAAATCTGATGATAAAATTCTGTGGGTCTCATTTAAACTTTTAAAAGTTTGTTTTAAGTTTTACATATTTTCCAGGCAAATTTTCTATCAAACCTTTGAGTTCCAGTTCTGTAAGAATAGAAAGAACCTCAAAAGGGGGTTTATTTACTTTAATAAATATTTCCTCTACATGTTGAGGATACGAAGAAAGGAGTGAAAGTATTTCTTTTTCTTCCTCGGTTACTTCTATCTCTTTATGCTCTTTTGAGAAGGTATCCTCTTTTTTCCATCCGAAATACTCTAAAATCTCTTCAGGAGAAGTAACAATATTAGCTCCCTGTTTTATAAGATAGTGAGTCCCCTTGCTCTGAGAAGAAAAGATGCTACCCGGCACAGAAAAAACTTCTTTTCCCTGATTTAATGCCCATTTAGCAGTTATCAAAGTTCCGCTCTTTTTTCCTGCTTCTATCACGATTACTCCTTCAGAAAAACCGCTTATTATTCTATTTCTCATGGGAAAGTTTTCTTTCCTTGGTCTTGTAGCAAAAGGAAATTCAGAAATTATAGCCCCTTTGTTTTTAACAATTTTTTCAAAAAGTTCTCTATTTTCTGCTGGATAAACGACATCAACACCACATCCCAAAACTCCTATAGTATAACCATTACCATCAAGAGCTCCTCTATGAGAAATGCTATCAATTCCTCTTGCAAGACCAGAAACTATCCCTATACCTTTCTCTGCCAGACTTTTGGAAAATTTATAGGCAACCTCTTTTCCATAAGATGTGGGCTTCCTTGAACCTATAACGGCAATCAAGTTTTTATCCTGCAAAAGATGACCCTTTATATATAAAAATAAAGGTGGATAAGGAATAAC
>JAGGXL010000158.1 GCA_021163085.1 Thermodesulfobacterium sp.
AAAAGAAATGGTATATATGCTACTTTTATGCCCAAACCTGTTTATGGTATAAACGGGTCTGGAATGCATATTCATCAAAGTCTTTTTATAGGTGAACAGAACGCTTTTTTTGATCCTAAAGATCCTTTTCGTATTTCTCAAACTGCAAAATACTATATTGAAGGTTTGCTTAGACATATAAAAGAAATTACTATCATACTTAATCAGTGGGTTAATTCCTATAAAAGATTAGTCCCTGGATATGAAGCCCCTGTAAATATCTGTTGGGGACACAGAAATCGCTCTTCTCTTATTAGAGTTCCGATGTATAAACCTGGCAAAGAAAAAGCTGTAAGGATTGAACTTAGGTCTCCTGATCCAGCTTGTAATCCTTACTTAGCATTTGCCTGTATGTTAGGAGCAGGTTTAGAAGGTATAAAAAAACAATACTCCTTAAGAGAACCTATAGAGAAAGATGTTTATCTTCTTTCTGATGAAGAAAAAAAAGCTTTGAATATAGAGTATCTTCCTGGAAGTTTGATAGAAGCTATCGAAATTGCTGAAAAAAGCGATCTTCTTAAAAAGATTTTAGGAGAAAAAATTTTTAATTTCATAATCCAAAATAAAAAACTTGAATGGGATATGTATAGAGTAAAAATCACATCTTTTGAATTAGAAAGATATTTGCCTATTTTATAGAATTTATTAAAAAAAATTAAAGAAGGAGGTAAGTATGTTTGAATGGCGTAAAACTAATGATGCAATTGGTACAACCAATCGTGGAAATCCTGCAGAATCTGGTCTTTGTACTCTTTGTAGATGTGATTGTAAAGGTAAATGCGAAGTATGGATGTCAAGCTTGGTAGGTAGGAAGCTTCTTTATCCACGTGATTTTGGAAAAGTCACAGCTGGAAGTGCTAACACTTTCCATGTTGGGGTTTCTTATAATTCTATAAGAATTGTAGGAAGACTCTATGGTGCTAAAGGCTTACCCAAGGGAGTTACAGATTCTCCTGATGATTGCATTTTTCCTAATGTCAGCATAGAAGGAAATTTTGGAGCCAAGGTAAAAACTAAATTTAGAATACCCATTATAAGTGGTGCTATGGGTTCTACTTTCATTGCTGCTAAATATTGGGAACCCTTAGCAATAGGAGCTGCATTAGCTGGTTTTCCAATAGTTATCGGAGAAAATGTAGTGGGTGTTGATAAAAATTCAGTAATCGAAAATGGACGCATTAAGAAATCTCCCGAACTTGAAAGAAGAATAAATATTTACAAAAGATATCACGATAGATATGGTGCTATACTTTTTCAAATGAATGTAGAAGATACCAGAAATGGAGTTGCAGAATATGTTATAGAAAAATATGGAGATGATATTATTGTAGAATTGAAATGGGGACAAGGAGCTAAAAGTATTGGAGGAGAAATTCAAGTAAAAGACCTTGAATATGCTCTGTTTCTCAAAAAAAGAGGCTATATTATAGACCCAGATCCTGAGCTTCCAGAAGTTCAAGAAGCCTTTAAAAGAGGCGCTATAAAATCTTTTGCAAGACATAGTAGACTCGGTTTTACTAATGCCAGAACTACAGAAGAAGCTATGGAATTTTTCTATAAAGAAGTAAAAAGATTAAGAAAACTTGGTTTTAAGAGAATTACCTTAAAAACAGGGGCCTATGGAATGGAAGCCCTTGCTCTTGCTATAAAAGTAGCAACAGAAGCCGAACTTGATCTTTTAACCATTGATGGAGCAGGTGGTGGAACAGGAATGAGTCCATGGAACATGATGGAACACTGGGGTGTACCTTCTATTTACCTCCATTCCAAAGCTTATGAATATGCTACTATCCTTGCTTCTAAAAAAGGAAAAGTTGTTGATATGGCTTTTGGTGGTGGTTTTTCTAGAGAGGATCATATATTCAAAGCATTAGCTCTTGGTGCGCCATTTGTTAAGCTTGTATGTCTTGGAAGAGCACTTCTTATACCATGCCACTTAGGTTCTAATATTGAAGGTGTAATTAGACCCGAGAGAAAAGAGGCAGTTAATGGAAATTGGAATGAATTACCACCTTCTGTAACAGCTATAGGTAAGACTCCTGAAGAAATTTTTGCTTGTTATTATGAAGTAGAGAATAAAGTGGGTAAAAAAGAAATGAAAAATATACCTTTTGGAGCTATTGCTCTTTATACTTACATTGACAAATTATCTGCAGGACTTCAACAACTGATGGCTGGTGCAAGAAAATTCAGTCTTTCAGCAATTTCACGTTCAGATATTGTAGCTGCAAATAAAGAAACTGCTGAAGTTACTGGGCTTCCCTTTATCACTGAAGCCGAAGATGACTTAGCTAAAAAAATTTTAGAACTGTAGCAAAACTTTAATTCCCAGGCAGAAAGTTTTCTGCCTGGGGATATACTTTTATTAAAATCACTGTGCACTAAATCCCTTAGAAGCCTTTCATCGCACAATTCCATGTCTATCATATACAATTTTAAAAATTTCTATTTTACATAATATTTATTATCGGAAGTTGATTAAAAACTCCAATTATTTTAGAAAAATGTTATAATTAACCAAAACTTTAAAAAGGTTTAAAGAAAAAATTATGAAAATACTTGTTTTTGGCTTAGGAGCTCTTGGTACAGTATTTGCTGTAGCTTTAAAGAATGCAGGACATCAAGTATATGCCTTTGTTAAGGATAAGCACCTCTCCTCACTAAAAGAAAAAAATCTCAAAATGACAGGACTTTTTGGCGATAAACAAGCAAAGATTGATGGATATTTTACCAAACCTGAGGAATTAAAGTTTCTTGACTTGGATTTGATAATACTTACAGTAAAAGCTTTCGATACAGAAAAAGCCATCTCTCAGATTAAAAAATTTATCCAACCTAAAACTTTTCTTTTAATAGCTCAAAACGGTTATGGAAATTATGAAAAAGCTGTCCAAGTATTACCTAAAAATCAAGTAATACTTTCAAGAATAATCTTTGGAGCAAGAATTATAGAGCCAGGATTAGCCGAGGTTACTGTTTTTGGAGATGATGTAGTTATTGGACAACCAGAAAATACTATTTCTAAAAAAATTTTAGAAAATATCGCAGAAATTTTTAATCAAGCAGGAATTCCTACTAAGGTATCTGATGAAGTATATACCATACTCTGGGAAAAAATTATTTACAATTCTGCCTTAAATCCCTTAGGAGCTCTTTTAGGAAGAACCTACGGAGAGCTTGCGGAAAACTACGAGACGAGATTTCTTATGGATAAAATCATAGATGAAATTTTTGAAACCTTAAATGCTCATGAAATCAAACTTAGATGGGAAACTTCAGAAGATTATAAGAAGCACTTTTATCAAAACCTTATACCTCCAACCGCGGGACATTACCCTTCAATGTATTATGACCTTAAAAATGGTAAACCAACCGAAATAGATGCTTTAAATGGAGCTATTGTTGACCTTGCTGAACAGAAAGGATTAAAAACTCCGGTTAATAAGTTTGTCACCCTCATGATAAAACAAATGGAAAAGTCTTTTAGATAAATAAAATTTATTGCGTAAAATTAAAAACTTAAATTTCAATTTTAAGAATAAATCTAATTAATTAAAGACTACATTAATTATAAACTTGAAATCAATAAGTTATCTCTTAAATTTTGCAAAGATTCCCATAACACTCGTTGGCTTATAAAAATTTGGAAAGATATCTCCATACATTTCTGTATAAAAAGCTATTTTCTACATTTTCTTCCATTTCCAAAAACATCTCAAAAGGAATAGCAAAAGTAAAAATATTATCTCCAAGTTGTTTCCTAATATTTTTCCTTGCTGAAAGATCTGTTAGTCCTATTACTGCCTTTTGAGGTTTTGAGTAACACTCCTTATAAGCACATATACCGATTGTTTGACATCCTGCAGCCCAAGGAATAACTACATTATCAAAACTGCCTCTTCCATAATTTGCAAGTACAACAAGAGCTGAAAGTTGATGAGGATTAACAGGAAAAACAATCAAAATAGGCTTTTCTTCGTCAAGGTTCACCTCTTTTAAAGGTTTAAAAATTACATACTCTGATGGAACTTCCATAATGGGTAAATTTTCTACAAATTTCTTAACCATCTCAGGGGTTTTTAAATATCTTTCTCCCTCAAAAAAATCATCAAGAAATTCTTCTGTAACATAAGGTGTGAGTTTTTCTGCTACTTCCCTACCCTTTTCCCAGTTTTTGTTTCCTGAAGATAAAAAATAATAAAAGCATTCAATTCCTCCTGGAAAATCAAGATATTTATTTCCAAAACCTAATCCAACACCTCCTCCCCAGCATCCATAAGTTTTTCTATCAAATACAGCAGTTTTTCCTTTAGCTGCATTAGCAAAAAGCCACATTACACAACCCCACCTACCCTCTTTAAATTGCAAAGCATTTTCCGGTTTCTTATTTGACCATATTATCGCTACTGGATTAAACGTCATTTTTAAAGCTTCTGCTATTTTACTTTCCATCACCCTTCTCTTTACTTTTCTTACTTCTCAACAACTTCTGAATAAGCTTTATATGGCTTTATATCAAAAATGGGGGTCCCATCAAACATATCTATTCTCTTAACTTTAATGATGTTATCTTTTACATCTAAGACCTCTAATACAGAAAGTCCAATGGGATTTGGTCTTATAGGTGAGCAAAGACTGAAAACACCTTTAGGGCTATCTTTATGAGGTGGTTTTTGAATTAGCTTATCTTTAATAAAAGGAGGGGACTTGTGAAAACAAAAAAGAACAACTATTTTATCTCCCGATTTTATGTCTTTTAATCCTTCTTTATACTCTGGATCTATAATTATTTCTCCCTCTACATCAGAATAGCTCCAATGCCGTGGAATAGAGGTGGCTGAAGTTTTTACATAACCAATAGGTTTAAAAATATATTCTTTTTTCTCCATTTTTATTGTTTATTATATTATAAATTATAAAAGCAGGTTTGTAAACTAAAAAAAGCTTTATATAGAAATTGAGCTTCTTTCCTCAATGATTTTTGCAATAATTAAGAAGGATTAAAAATCCTTTTGAAAAAATGGAAAGAAAGATTATAAAAAAAGTTATAGAAAAGATTTTTAAATAGAAAAAGCTTTTGAACTCTTCAACAAACTTAAAAAGCAAAATTTAAACATAAATCCTCTCAAAATTGAAGGAGGCAAAGAAGAATACATAATTTCAGATACTTGCAAAATAAAATTTGAATTTTTTCTTAAACCTGAGGAAAAGCTAAATGATTATTTGAAAAAAATTGAGTTAGTTAAAGAATATGGAAATTATGAAGTAGATCATGCTTATGAAGGTTATATAAGTGGAGAAGTGGCATACTACCTTGAGAAAGCTCTTAAAGAAACTTGGCTTCCGATTATATATACCGAAATGAAATCCTGGACTGATGCCTTAAATTTAAAAGAAAAATTTGATGTAGTGATATGGGGTCCCGGAGAGCTACTTTTATGTCATACTAAAAAAAAGAAAAAATTCGGATAGAAGATATTAAAAAGGCTATGGAGGTTTAATAAGGTTAAACTCGTTTTTTTCTACCAAAAAATAGCCAAGATAAAATCAGAGGAGTTTTTACTAAAATACGAAGAAATACTGCTGAACTAATTGAAGTTAAGGCTATAAAAGATAAAATTTTGGTTGAAGTTTTAAAAGATTTTTTGTTAGTTATTTGAATTTTTGTTAATTCTGATCTTGGTGCTTTTTTCATAAATTTATTATCCTCCTACCCTTTATTTACCCCCTATTCAAACATCATCTCAAGGCCTCGAATCATTTTTTGAATGTCTGTTAAAGCCTCTTTATCTCCCCGTTTGACTTTGATAAGTTTTAAAATAAATTCTTTTGTAGTTGGTGACCTTGAAATTTCTTCTAAAATTAAAAATACCTCATCAGAAATTAAACCATCGGTTATTTCAAAATGGTTATCTTCAATATCTTGTATGTCTATAAACATATTGCCTATTCCTAAAAGTAACCAATTTAGGTTAACTTTATATGTAATAGCAATTCTTATAAGCGTATCAGCACAGGGTTTTATTTTACCACATTCATATTTTGATATCATAGTAAATGGGACTCCTAATTCTTTTGCCATTTCTTTTTGAGATAATTTGAGTTTTTTCCGAAGAAGTTTAAATCTTATTTTAAAATCACTCATTTAATGGTTTAACAACTTAATAATTTCGGTTATTTTTTTAACCAAAAATTGCTATTTTCTTCTTGACAAATAATCAAATTGTATTATTTATTTAAAGTTAAATATTTAACTTAAATGAATAATACCAAATAACATGAAAATAGGCAATATAGAAAAAAATAAAGAAAAAATAATAAAAATAAAAACTGCTTTGCTTTTAAAGGGCTTAAAACAGAAAGATATTGCTGACGAACTTGGTATTACTTCTGCTGCAGTAAGTATGTTGATAAAGGGAAAAAGAAAATCAAAACGTTTTGA
>JAGGXL010000174.1 GCA_021163085.1 Thermodesulfobacterium sp.
ATAGAAATGCTTACCAGAGCTATAGCTAAAATTAACAAAATATATATTAAAATTTCCATAGGATTACTCCCTTTTTAGAGTATTTTAAATTAATTCTTTATCTAAAGAAGATAAAACATGAATTTAATTTTTCAACTTGATTAGGTGAGATTATATTTCTTTTTCTAACTAAAATATTCTAATTTATATATTTGATTAGCTTCAAAAAAGATTTAGGTCATTTTTAAAACAAGAGCCCCATTTAAAAAATATCTATTTCAAGTATAACCTCTTTCCAGTGCCTTTCAAATTGAAACTCATAGTTAGCTCTGAAAGAAAATTTAGGTCTGACTCCAGGTTAAAAGGATAAGTGCTTATATTTTGATAACTTATTAAGACTAAATTTTTTGAAATTCTTTTAGAATGGTTTTAATTAAATCTAAAATAAATTATATCCCCGTCTTTTACTTCGTAGTCCTTACCTTCAATTTTAACTAATCCGAGTTCTTTGGCTTTGTGAAGCGAACCTATTTTGATGTAATCTATATAGTTGATTACTTCAGCTGCAATAAATCCTTTTTCCATATCAGAATGAATTTTTCCTGCAGCTTTTAAAGCTTTTGTTTCTTTTTTTATAGTCCAAGCTCTTGTTTCTTTAGGATTTGTAGTGAAAAAAGTAATAAGATTTAATAATTCATAGCCAACTTTTATTAATTTATTAAGACCAGATTCTTTTAAATTAAGTGCATTCATAAATTCTTCTCTTTCTTCTTTAGAAAGCTCTATTAATTCCTGCTCAATTTTTCCGCAGATAAATATTATTGGAATTTCGTTTTCGAGGGCATAATTTCTAAAATTTTTTACCAGGGGATTATTTTCTCCTTGTGGGAGATCTTTTTCAGATATGTTGGCAATATAAAGCATTGGTTTAATAGTAAGCAAAGAGAGGGTTTTACTAAGAAAAGTGATTTCAGTTTCATCAAAGACCTTTAAGTTTTTTCTTAAAGGCTCGAGATTTTCCAGCAATTCCTTCGCTTTTAGTAGAGTTTCAAGTTCAGCTTTAGCAGATTTGTTATCTGATTTTGCGAGTTTTTGTGTTTTTTTCAATCTTTTTTCTACTGTTTTAAGATCAGCCATTATGAGTTCAAATTCCACTATTTCTGCATCTCTTACAGGATCTATGCTGCCTTCCATATGAGAAACATCCGAATTTTCGAAACATCTTATCACATGGGCAATAGCTGAGACTTGTCTTATATAAGAAAGAAACTGGTTTCCCAGCCCTTCACCTTTATTTGCTCCCTTTACAAGGCCTGCTATATCAATAAATTTTATTGTAGCAGGAATTGCTTTTCCGCTTTTTTCCATCTCTGCAATTTTATACACTCTTTTATCAGGAACACTTACCACTCCTATATTAGGCTCTATGGTGCAAAAGGGGTAGTTAGCAACTTGAGCTTTATTAGACTGGATTAAAGCATTAAAAATGGTAGACTTACCTACATTTGGAAGTCCAACAATTCCTATTTCCATAACTTACTTCTTTAAAAGATTTCCCAGTATTTTGTAAATATCTTCAGGAAGTTTTATAATTTTTCCCTCTCTATTAATGGGTACATGAACAGTATAACCTTCAGTTATGAGGGTAGAGTTTTTAAAAATTTTGTATTCAAAAACTATTTTACGCAATTTTAATTCTTTTAAAAAGGTTTTTATAGTTAAAAGATCATCATACTTAGCAGAAGCTCTGTATTTAGCAAAAACTTCTACCACAGGAAGAATAATCCCCTTTTTTTCTTCAATTTCTTTATAACTTAAACCTGTCGAGCGTATTAATTCTGTTCTCCCTATTTCAAATAGACGAAGATAATTGCTATAATACATAACATTTCCACAATCAGTATCTCCGTAAATTACCCTGTAGTTCACTTCCTTTATCATGAGTATTATCCTTGCAAAATTTTTAAACTATGTTTAATATAGTAATTTATGGATAATCAAATTTTAACTCAAAAAGTCAAAAAAGTAATAGCAGGTCCTAAAAGAATTAAAAGACTTATTGAAAAGGTTGCTGAACAGATTTTAAAAAATCATCCGATTCTGGAAAAGGTAGCTTTAATAGGTATTCAAACAGGAGGTGCTCCATTTGCTCAGAGATTAAAGGAAATACTTTTTCAAAAAACAGGTGTTGAAATATCAATTGGGTATCTGGATATAACTTTATATAGAGATGATTGGACGAGGATTACTAATTATCCCAAAGTAAAAAGAACAGAAATTCCCTTTTCTATAGAAAATCTTAACATTATTCTTGTAGATGATGTGATATATACTGGGAGAACTGTAAGAGCAGCTATGGATGCCTTGATAGATATGGGACGACCCAAGAAAATAGAACTTGCTGTTTTGGTTGATAGAGGAGGAAGAGAGTTCCCCATTGAGCCAAATTATGTGGGACTAAGAATTAAAAAAATTGATTTTAATGAATATGTTTCTGTATATTTTAAAGAGCTTCACCAGAAAGATCAAATCTGTCTGGAATTTTACCAATAACTTCTTTAATAGTGAAATTTTTCTTGTCTACTAAGAAATTTTCAATTTTGGTGTATAATTTCAAACTTGAACAAAATTTTTTGTAAAAATTTTGTTATAGAAGGGGGTTTTTAAAACAATGAACACTTTAAAGAAACTTGCAGAAAAAGGGATAATTACAGAAGAAATGAAAATTTGTGCAGAAGCTGAAGGATTGGAAGCTGAATATATAAGAGAAGGTATTGCTAAGGGATATATAGTAGTCTGTAAAAATAAAAAAAGTAAACTTGCTAAACCCTGTGCCATTGGAAAAGGTTTAAAGACAAAAGTGAATGTGAATATTGGGACTTCTAAAGATAGATTTTCTATCGAGGAAGAATTAAAAAAGCTTGAGATAGCTCTAAAATATGGCACAGATACTATGATGGATCTTTCAACCGGTGGAGAACTTGATGAGATAAGAAAGATTATAAGGGAGAAATGCCCTGTTCCACTGGGAACAGTTCCTATTTATCAAGCTGCAATTGAAGCAGTTGAAAAACATCATAAATCTATTGTTAAAATGACGGTTTCTGAGATTTTTAAAGTAATAGAAAAACAAGCTGAAGATGGTGTGGACTTTATGACAGTTCATTGCGGAATTACTAAAGAGGGGCTTAAAAGACTCAAAAATAAAGAAAGGATACTTGGTGTTGTTTCTCGTGGAGGATCTTTTATTGCAGAGTGGATGATTTATAATAACAAAGAGAATCCTCTTTATGAATATTTTGACGAACTTCTTGAAATTGCATATAATTATGATATTACACTTTCTTTAGGAGATGGTATAAGACCAGGTTGTATTGCTGATGCTACAGATGGAGGACAGATCCACGAATTGATTATACTTGGAGAATTAACTTTAAGAGCTTGGGAAAAAGGAGTGCAAGTAAT
Source organism: Thermodesulfobacterium sp. (assembly GCA_021163085.1). Classification (GTDB taxonomy): domain Bacteria; phylum Desulfobacterota; class Thermodesulfobacteria; order Thermodesulfobacteriales; family Thermodesulfobacteriaceae; genus Thermodesulfobacterium. The sequence continues at coordinate 3,445 of JAGGXL010000174.1, forward strand.
GATTGAAGGTCCTGGACATGTGCCTTTAGATCAAATTGAAGCCAATGTGAAACTTCAAAAAAAGCTTTGTCATTCTGCTCCATTTTATGTTTTAGGTCCACTTCCCACCGATATTGCACCAGGTTATGATCATATTGTAGGAGCAATAGGGGGTGCCATTGCAGGAGCAGCAGGAGCCGACTTTTTATGCTACCTTACTCCTGCGGAACATTTGAGACTTCCTACTCTCGAAGATGTTAAGGAGGGACTTATTGCTTCTAAGATAGCTGCTCATGTAGCAGATCTTGCAAAAGGTGTTAAAGGTGTCTGGGAACATGATTTGGAAATGGCAAAAGCAAGAGCAAAACTTGACTGGGAAGCTCAAATAGAACTCTCTATTGATCCAGATAAAGCAAGAAAATACAGAATTGAGGGAGGGATTTCTCAAAGTAAAGCCTGTACTATGTGTGGCCCGTATTGTGCTATAAAAATTTTTGATTCGGCTTTTAGAATTTTAAAGGGGAAAAACCAAGCTTAAAAATGACACTTCGTTCTCCTAATATAGATCGTATAAAACTTTTACACTTTTTAATAAGTTTAATAGGTCTAAGCTTAATAATAATTGAGATTTATTTAAATTCAAAAAATGCATCCTTATGTAAAACCGAAGCTTGCACCCTTGTTCATATATTTGACAATTACGGTGTTTTAAACTATATCGGGCTTGCCTTATTCTCTTATCTGTTTCTCATTTCTGTTTTAGATATGTTAAATTTTCATCTTGGATTTTTTCTCAAACTAAGAACATACCTTCTTTTTCTTTCCATTATGGTAGAAGGATATTTTATAGGATTTCAAACCTGGTTTCTTAATGCTTACTGTCAATATTGTTTAATAGTAGCAGCTCTTTTGTTTTTGGCCTTCTTTCTGGATTATTTTTATCTTGGAAAAGAAGTTGTTTTACGGTCTATAAAAAAAGAAAAAAAGAACCAACTTTATAAAATAGCTATTCTTAGTTTCGCTTCAGTAATGTTTGCAACTTGGCTGGTAAATGTTTCTTTAAAAACCTTAGATCTTAGTCTTCCAATTTTAATTTATAAAGAAGGTTGTCCACACTGTAAGGAAGTAATCTCTTATGCAAAAGAAAAAAACATTAAGATTAAGCTTTATCCTATAAAAGATGTTATTCCTTTGATGAGAATAGTTAATATAAATAGTGTTCCTCTTTTGCTGGAGAAAGTTGGGGACAAAATATTGATAATAAAAGGGAAAAAAGAAATAGAAAACTGGTTAAATGAAAAATATGAGAAGGATATAAAGAAGGCTACCTCAAACAAAAAAAGAAAAACTGATATTATAAAGAAAAAAAAGGTTTACAAAACTAAAAAAGAAAAAAAAGCTCAACCAGAAAAAACGCAAATTTTTATGTTTAAACAGTCTAACGGCACATTGTTTAATATTACAAATGATACAGAAGAAAGTGGAGTTTGTACCATAGATAAGCCTTGTGAATAGTTAAGTTAAAAATTTATGTTTAGAAGAATTTTTTAAATGTATCAGAACTAAACTGAATAGAAAGATTCCTCCTACAAGTGTCCAAAATCCGGTAGCTCTAAAAGTTTCCTGAAAACTCCAGCTTAAAGCCTGTATATATTGTGCATGATATAAAAGGGCTTTTGACTTTTTAATAGCCAGTTCTAAAGGAAAGAATTTATTTATAAGAGGGGCCTTAGAGTAAATAAAATGATTTACATAATTCCAGTTTTGAAGTTCATTTATCCTTAAAAAAAATTTCTTAGTGTTTCTTTCCAGATGATTAGTTGCAATAGCTGTTCCAAAGGAACCTCCCAAAAATCTTATATAATGCATAAGAGCCACTCCAAGACCTGTCAATTTCCCTAAATTCCTCATAGCAAGGGTTGTTAAAGGAGAGAAAAAAATACCTATACTTATTCCCAGGGGTAAGGTTAAAATAACAGCCTTATAAGCAGGAGTGTAGTAGTTAAGCTTAGGAATTATAAAAAAGGTAATTATTAAAAGGAAAAACCAGTCTATTACTAAAATAATTAAAGGAGAAAATTTATCAGAAAGCATTCCTGCAATAATACTACAAGTTCCTATTAACATAGCAGGGGGTAGCATATGAAGTCCTGTTTGAAAAGTTGTTAATCCTTTCAAATTTTCATAATAAAGAGGAAGAAGGTAGAAAATTTGATATAATACAAAACCGAGAATAAAAAAATAAAATCCCATACTCCAACTATATTCTGGAAATTTAAATATTTCCCAATTTATTAAAGTATTTTTAGAATGAATAGAAGCCCGGATTTCACTTGCGAAAAACAGAGAAAAAGAAATAAGGCTTATAAAAAGACACTTTATAATAAAAATTGATTGGAACCATCCATATTGTTGTCCTTTGGAAAGCATAATAAGAAGAAAAATAGTAGCTAAGGCGATAAAAAAATAGCTCGCAAAATTGAAATGGAATATTTTTTCTTTTCCAAGAAATTTTGGCAACACAAGAAAAGAGGAAAGGATATTTAGGATGCCAATAGGAACATTTATGTAAAAAACCCATCTCCAGTTAAGATGTTCAGTGATAAATCCTCCTGCTGTGGGACCAAGTGCAGGAGCAAAGCTAACCCCAAGACCATAAATTCCAAGAGCTGTTCCTCTTTTTTCTGGTGGATAAGTGAGTATAAGAATAGTTTGAGCACTGGCCATGATAAAAGCTTCACCCATCCCCTGAATACTTCTAAAAGTAATCATTTGAGCCAAAGATGTAGCACTTGCACAAAAGAAACTTGCAAAAGTAAAAATTGCCAT
>JAGGXL010000056.1 GCA_021163085.1 Thermodesulfobacterium sp.
AATATATTTAGAAGGTGATACCAAATTTATATGTGAAGGAAAGATAAAAAAAGACGCAATATTATAACAAGGAGGTAGGAAACATGAAATTACAAGGATCTATTGTAGCACTAATTACACCTTTTAAAGATGGGAAAGTTGACGAAAATTCTTTGAGAAATCTTATAAAATGGCATCTGAAAGCTGGAACACACGGAATACTTGTGCTTGGGACAACAGGCGAAGCTCCAGCAATTGATATGGAAGAAAGAAAAAAGATAATGGAAATAGCACTTGAGGAAGCAAAAGGTAAAGTACCTTTAATAGTGGGAACAGGAACAAACAATACCCAAAAAGTTTTGCAGTATACCAAACTTGCAGAAGAAATGGGCTTTGATGCAGCGCTTATAGTAACTCCATATTATAATAAGCCTTCTCAAAATGGTCTTTATGAGCATTATAGCTATATTGCTAAAAACACCAAAATTCCTATTATCCTTTACAATGTTCCTGGCAGAACAGGAGTAAACCTTTTACCTGATACTACTGCCAAACTCTCTCAGATTGAAAATATAGTAGCTATAAAGGAAGCCTGCGGAGATATTAAACAGATTACTGAGCTTTTACTCAAATGTCCTAAGGATTTTACTATTCTTTCAGGTGATGATTTTACCGCTTATGCAACTGTTATGCTCGGAGGAAAAGGTGTGATTTCAGTTGTAGCAAATGTTATGCCAAAAGAGATGGCACAGCTTATGGAATCAGCTTTAAACGGAGATATTGCAAAGGCTCAAGAATTAAATCTTAAACTTTATCCTCTCTATAAAGCAATGTTTATAGAGACAAATCCTGTTCCAGCAAAAGCAGCTCTCTGGCTCACAGGAAAAATTGAAACTCCAGAGGTAAGACTACCTTTAGCACAGCTTACAGAGAAATCTCTGGAAACTTTAAAAAACATTTTAAAGGAAACCTATAATCTTATTTAATGTTCCACGTGGAACATTGATTTTTAAGAACCGATAAAATTTTTGTTTTTTTCGAAACTTCTGGATAAGTTTTGAAAGTATCTTAGTGTGATATTCGATTTTTGTCCCTCATTTGGTAAGTCCCATGGATAGCTTAAAAATCTTTCTCTAGTGTCTTTTAGAGTAGGATTTTAAATTTGTTTTACAAGTGTTTTAAGCTTGAGAGAAAACAAGGCTAAAAGATTTAGAGCTATTTCAGGTTTTCTTTGAATCAGATTTAAAAATTTTTGTTTTTCAAAAAAGCAATTTTTACCTTTGATAAAGCTTGAACATAAAGTTTTTTCACCTTCTCCAAAAATTTTCTGATTTTTATCAAATTTGAGTATAACTGCAAGCTCAGCTAATTCAATAAAAATATTTCGGGGGAGCATTTTTGAAAAGGGAACTTTTCCATAATGTTCCACGTGGAACATTAAATTTTTTATAACATTTCGGTTAAAGTGAGTTTAAAGGGATGTCAACAAAGTTAAAAAAAATTTTTAAAATTTGATTTTAGATCAAAGAAAGATATTTAGGAGGAGCAATTGTTGAAGGAACAGATTTTGATAAGGTGAAAAATTAATAATTTTTCCTTGTAGCGCAAAGTCTTCAATATGTCGGGATTGTCAAAACTGTCTTAAGAATAGATGTATTGATTCACCTGGGAATGAAAAATAAATTAAAAAGATGTGATAAAATAAATTTAAAAGGGATAAAGTAGCGCACTTTATAAAATAGGAGGTGTAATATGGAAAATTTTGAATTTTATGTGCCTACAAAAATAGTTTTTGGCAAAAAGACAGAAGAAAAAATCGGAAAAATTCTTAAAAAGGATGGAATAAAGAAAGTTTTATTTGTTTATGGAAGAGAATCAATTAAAAAAATCGGGCTTTATGATAAAGTTGTGAACTTTTTAAAAAAAGCAGGAATTGAATTTATAGAACATTCAGGAGTTAAACCAAATCCAGTTTTATTTCATACTATAGAAGGAATTAAGAAAGCTAAAGAAAGTCAGGTTTCTGCAATTTTGACTGTAGGTGGTGGCTCGGTAATTGATGAAGGAAAAACAATTGCAGTGGGAGCAAAGACAGAAAAAAATATCTGGAAGTTTTTTAAAAGGGAAGAAGTTATAGAAGATGCATTACCTATTTATACTATTCTTACGGTTGCAGCAACAGGCTCTGAGATGAATGGATTTGCTGTAATTACTAATGAAGAGACTAAAGAAAAACTGAATATTCGTTCAGAGTATATTTTCCCCAGAGTTTCAATTTTAAATCCAGAGCTTACTTATACAGTTAGCTCTCAGTATCAAGCCTATGCTTCGGTAGATGTTATAGCGCACATAATTGAATATTATTTTACCTGTAAAGTGTGTCCCAACTTATCAAACAGGATTTCAGAAGGTCTTATTAAAACGGTTATGGAAACTACAGAAATAATATTAAAAGATCCCCGTAATTATAATGCCCGTGCTGAATTTATGTGGGCATCATCTCTTGCTCTGAATGGTTTGACAAGAACTGGGGTCGGAGGAGGACTTTTCCCCAACCATTTGATAGCTCATGCTTTGGGAGGCATTTACGACCTTCCTCATGGGGCTTGTCTTTCAATTGTAATCCCATCCTGGATGCAATGGTATAAAGATGAAAACAGAGTCCAATTTGAAAAATTTGCAAAAGAGATTTTCGGTGTTTCTTCTGCTGAAGAGGGAATAAAAGCACTTAAAGACTGGTTTAAGAAGATAGGTGCTCCGGTTAGCTTAAAAGAAATTAATATTTCAGAAAATGAGATACCAGATATTGCAGAAAATGGATATAACATTGCTAAGGTCCAGGGCATAGAAGATATTTATTCCAAGGAAGTAATAGAGGAGATATTAAAAAAGGCACTCTAAATTCAGGAAAACTTATTTCTTTAAGTTGAGGGCTTTATTTCAGAAATTTTTAAAAAGGGATTTTCATTTAATTAAAAAGAGTTTAAAATAAAAATAATTATGTATATTGCAAGAAGACCTGTATCTGGACATTATGAATATTCTTTAAAGGAATCTTATTATGAAGCACCTTACTGGAGAAGTAAAACTGTCTTAAATCTTGGAGCATTTCCAGAAAAATATATAACCTATTATAGTGAGGTTGCCTTTTCAATTGATCTTGAGGAAAAACTTGAGAAACTTGGTTATAATGTAGATCAATGGGAGCTTGAAAGACTCTTTTTTAGATTTTTAAATCCTGAAGCACAAAGAATAATTACCCAATTTACCCGTCCAACGAGTATAAAAAGAAAAAGAAAAGAATTTGATTTAAAAGATATTCATCCCTTTGATATAAAAAGAAGATTGGTTCTTAAATTTGGGATTTCTAATCCAGGAAAATACATGGATATTCCCTATCCTTTTCTATCTGAACTTTGTAATAAATCAAGGGATGAACTGGAAAATTATTTTTGGGATTTAGAAGACGGATTAAAATACAGAGAAAAGATAAAATATCTTCTTGTTATATTTGATTTACTTTATCTTTATCCAAGAATAAAACCATGGGAACTTGATGAGATATTTATAAATAATTTTTGCAAAATTTTAGAAGATGAAAGTTTTAGAATGGGATTAAGTGCTGAAGAACTTCATAGCACCTATTTTTGCAGATATGTATGGATGTATTTTGATATGATTTTATTTTTTCCTGTTATAAAAAAATATAGAGCTCATACAAAAAGTATATATTTTGAAGCTTCAAAAATTTTTGGCATTTCTCTTGAAGAATTAGAAAAAGTCTCAATAGAGGATTTATTTAAAATTTTTAGAAAAAAAGCAAAAGAGCTTCATCCAGACAGAGGTGGTTCCCACGAAAAATTCATTCAACTTAGAAAGATCTTTGAAGAATTGCTTAATATAAAAAAATATAGCTAAAATAAAAAAGGAGCTATATTGATAGCTTATTCTTTAGTTTTTAATTAGAAATAAATTTGATTTTTAATTCATCTTTGCTATATATTTAGTAAAGATTAATAGCAAAGGAAAGAAAAAATCCCTGCTGTGAAAATTGAGCCAGGAAGAAATAATAAGATTATAATCAGAATACCATACAATCAGGATGTTTCTGTCCATTTTTTGAGACATAGTTTTGCTACGTATTTTTTAGAAAGCGAAGTTAATTTAAGGTATATTCAGGAATTCCCGGGACATAAGAGTTTAAAAACAACAGAGATTTATACTTATATTAGCACAAAAAATCTTTCTGCAATAAAGACTAGCTTGATAACTTTTAAAAGAAGGTGGAACATAAGAATAAAAACAAAGAATAATGGTCGTTCAGAGGGAAGTATATACAAACAGTTCGCATACATCTCTCATTTGGGAGTATATGAGAATTATTTGAATATGAACGAGTTAGGTGTAATCTGAGACAGTTGCTATGAATGAAATAAAAGGAAAAGATATAAAGACTGAAACAAATATGGAGATTATGGAACCACAGAAAATAACAGATGATAAACCAATTCGGGGATTTATTTTTACCTGTTCAAATAAAACAGAATCCGAATGTTTTGAGAGATTATTATTTGGAACGGATAGAATTTACGGTCCGGTAGTTATTAGAATTAGAAAAGATGATTTACTTTTCTTGGTTAATATAGACATCAATACTTTATATGGCGTATTTAAAGCTGTTTCAGATGGTGGGTTCAAAATAGTGCCTGAAGCATGGAAAGGACGATATCCATATCAAGTAAGGATCAAAATTTTAGGGAAAATTGTAAAAATTCCTTACGCAGATAAAATATTGAAAAAATTTGAAATAAAAAGAAACACACCATTATACGGCAAGAAGTTATTAGATTTTTTGAATTTATTCATACCTAATACGACATTACTGAATAATTCAAACATAAGAGATAACGAAACCGTCCGTTTAATTTTGGAAGAAAAAGAAAAAATCAAAAGATATATCAATAAAAGAGATATAGAAGATGAAATCCCACTTATTGAAAGCACGACATTTTGGGATTTTCCAAGACAGAATTATGGTCTCACTCCTAAAGGAAATAATAAATATCCTGGAGTTACTCCTGCTTTAATAATTTATAATATGGTGTGGAGATACACAGATCCTGGAGACCTCGTGGTTGATCCTATGGCTGGAAGCGGTACAACCCTCGATGTATGCAGAGAAGAAAAGCGTCGCTGTGTATGTTATGATATAGCACCAACACGTCCAGATGTAATACAAAACGATGCAAGGAATATACCTTTAGAGGACAACTCGGTCGATATGATATTTATAGATTCACCGTATGGCGATAATATAAGATACAATGACCATCCTGATTGCATAGGTAAAATTTCAGCAGAAGACGAAAGATTTTACGATGAACTTGAAAAAGTCATGAAAGAGTGCTATAGGATTTTAAAGCCTGGAAAAGTATTAGGTTGGCTCATTGGGGATCAATGGGTTAAAAAGAGATTTACTCCTGTAGGATTCAAGATTTATGAGCGTTTATGTAAATACTTCGAACCTGTGGATATTATTTGTGTAGCTAGAAGAGGGCAGGCATCTCATACAGACGTTTGGCATAATAGAGCACGAAGGTTTAATTTCTTTCTGCGAGGGTTTAAATATCTGATAATAGTAAGAAAACCCACGAAAGAGAAAAGGGAACAAAAGCCCAGAAAGATAAATTGGATATATTACGAAAGGAAAAAGAAATACAAACCTAAAGAGGGATAAAAATGAAATTTAAGGATTTAGTTAGATTATATGAGAAGAAGAAAAAGATATACGGAGCTGAAGCATATAAGCATATTTCAGAACTACTTAAAGAAGCTAAGGAAATTCATAAAAAGGATTGGTTGAAGAAACCTACACCGAATAAAGACCATGAGCAATCGTGGAGAGCTTTCAAAGGAAAGAATTTTGAGAAGCTAATAATGTATATAATCAAAGATGAGGTAGAAAAATTGGGACTTAAAGTTGTTGAAGGCAACACATTAGAAAAAACTAATAGTAGAAATCTATCGAGAGAATTGAGCCAAGTAAAAAGAAATCTTTTAATAGATTACGGTGAGTTTGGTGCTCACTTACCAGATGTTGATATAATAATTTTTGACCCTAGGACTCTAAAAGTTATTGCAGTCATCTCAAGTAAAATAACATTAAGAGAAAGAATAGCCCAAACTGGATACTGGAAGTTAAAATTAATGCAAGATGAGGTTACTAAGCATATTAAAGTATTCTTTATAACACCAGATGAAGATGGAACTTTGAAAACTAAAATACCAGCAAAAAAAGGTAGAGCAATAGTTGAAGTTGATACAGATGGAAGCTATGTAATGAGCGAAGAAAAGGTTGAAGAAAGCGATAAAGTAAAAATGTTTGACAAATTTATCGAAGATTTGAAGAAATTGATAAAATGTAAACAAGAGGAATAATTGAATATGATGCAACTATCCTTAACTCTCCGCTCGCTGTGGTTTGCTCAAATTCCGACTATCGTCGAAACTTCACATATTCCCCAGGACATTATATGAAATGGTGGACTTCTGATGAATGAGAAAATGTTTAAAAAAAAAAATTATACAGGCATTAAAAGAACAGGGTTTTAAAATAAATCCTCATGTAAGGCCTGCTGATTGTAGCAAAGAGACATATCGTCACATCCAAAGTAAAGCAAGACTTGAGCAGCTTGCTCTTCACAAAAAATTTTTGCAAAGAAATTTAACCAAAGTGAAACACTATTGCAGAGATGGTAAAGATATTAACCCAGATAAGATTTCTTTAGAACTAAGAGAAGTATCATCAGGAAGTTTGGAAGAAATTCTTTTCAGATGGTGGAATTTAGTCTGGTGGAGTATCCCTTATCAACGTTCGTACGGACGGCAGATGAGATTCATTTTATGGGATACAGCGCACGATATGCCATTTGGGTTGATACTTCTGCAGAGTCCTGTGTTAAAAATGGGGATCAGAGATAAATATCTTGAAATTCCAAAAGAGGAATTAGATTTATGGATAAACAGGTCAATGCATGCTCAAAGAGTAGGAGCTTTACCTCCTTATAATAAGCTTTTAGGTGGCAAAATGGTTGCGCTTGCTTTGACATCAAATGAAGTTAGATTAGCCTACAAAAGGAAATATAATTCTTCCAAAACTATTATTAAAAGAAGGTTTATCCCATCTGATTTGCTTTTTATTACCACCACAAGTGCTTTTGGCAAAAGTAGTTTGTATAACCGTCTGAAATATAATGGTGAGATAGTAGCTGAAAGTTTAGGATATACTAAAGGATCAGGAACCTTCCATATTCCTGAAGAACTTTATCTTGAAATACTTGAATTTTTAGCTAAAAGAGGAGTTGATACTTCCCGTGGATATGGTTATGGTCCTTCAAGGAAGCTTAAACTTATAAGTCTTGCTTTTAAATATCTTAATTTACCAAAGTTTGAATATCACGGCATACAAAGAGAATTTTATCTATTTCCACTTGTAAAAAACCTAAAAGAAGTAATAAAAAGGAAAAAGGAACCTATTTATATAGATCGTCCATTTAATAAACTTGTTGACTATTGGAAACATCGTTGGGCACTACCTCGTGCG
>JAGGXL010000046.1 GCA_021163085.1 Thermodesulfobacterium sp.
TAAAATTGATAAAACAGAGAAAAAAGAAGAAAGTATTTATGGTATAGGTGAGCCTGATTTAAAATCTATTTATACTGGTAGCCAAGCTATTAAAAAAGCACCAAAAGTATATGGTGTTCCAACAGGTATAGAAGGACTTGATAATCTTTTTTTTATAGTAAGTTCTGAAAATGGAAAATTAGTCAAAAAAAATCTAAATGGAATACCCGCCTATTCGGTTTTCAACATTACAGGTGTCTCTGATACTGGTAAATCTTTGATGGTTGAACAGTTTGCAGTGAAACGAGCATCTTCAGGTGAAAAAGTCGCTTTTATAACGGTTGAATCCCCTGCCAACTTTGTTGTAACTTCTTTGAAATTAAGGGCAAATGCTATGGGATTTAATTTTGAAGACTTTCAAGACAACATCATTCTCATTGATGCAGCATCTTCAACCAGATTAAGAGAAAACATACCTGATCTTCTTACAACCTTAGCCTATGTGATTCAAACTTATAAAGTTAATTTTACCGTTATAGACTCCATTACAGGTCTTTTTGAAACCAAGGAAATGCTTGCCCGTTCTATCGTAAGAAGACTTTTTAATTTCATGAAAAAGTGGTATCAAACTGCTCTCTTTGTTTCTCAAAAAAGAAGCGGACATGAGGAACTAACTGCTGAAGCAGCAGGTGGATATGCAGTAGGACATATAGTTGATGGAACAATGGTGTTAGCAAAAGAACTTATTGATTCCTCTTTTAAAGCTAAACTTTATAAAAAAGAGGTGGGAGAAATCGTCAGGCTTTTTAGAATTGATGGATGCCGAATGTGCGGACATGATACTAAAACCCGCTTTTTAAAAATTACAGAAGAAGGTTTGGTGGTTATAAAAGAACCTATTTCTAAAACTAAATAAGGAGGTAATGAAAAATGGTTATAGAAATAGGAGCTCCAGTTACTTCTGAGGCAGAAGTAGAACATCTGGTAAACCGTGTATTTTTTAAAGCCATAGAGCTTCTCGGAGGACTTAATAAACTTGCTGAATTTAGAACACTAACTTGGCTACCCTCTCTGGCAAGAGCCTCTTTTGTGGTAGTTTTAAAGGAAGAATATATGAAAACAGATGAAGAAATAGCTTATAAAGTAGGATTAACTAAAAATACAGTAAGAAATATATTAAGAGCTGATCCAGAACTTGCCCTACAAAAGATAAAAGCTATGGAAGAACTCGTAAATGAAGAAGCAAGAGAGCTTAAAGTTCATACTGCTGGAGGTATAGCAAAACTTGCCTACAAAGAAATTAAAGAAGGAAGAGATGCTCAGACACTTCTTCAATTCTCATCAACACTTGCAGAAGATCTGGTAAGAGGACTTGATATACCCTGGGCTTATCTTGTCTTAAGAAAAACTAAAGGAATACGGTATCCTATTAATTCTCCTGAGGAGCTAAAAGAAAAACTCGCTGGTCTAACTATTAAAGGTATTCCTGTTGAAGAAATAATTAACAATTTACAATATCCCATTAAAAACCCTGCTACACTCCTTCATGAAATAAAAGAATATCTGAAATTAAAAGAAGTTTAATTTTTTACGAAAACCCCTCTGGTATACTTTTTTCTCCGTGGTATAATAGATAAGACTATCTTTATAAAAGATAGATGTTTATTAAAAAATTAGAAATTTACGGATTTAAATCTTTTCCTTATAAAGTTTCTATTCCTTTTTCTCCAGGAATCACTGCTATAGTTGGTCCTAATGGTTCCGGAAAAAGTAATATTTTAGATGCTATACGCTGGGTTCTTGGAGAACAAAGCCCCAAAAAACTCAGAATAAAAGAATTTTCTGATCTTATATTTTCTGGCAATAATGAACGAAAAATTGACTTTGCAGAAGTTAAACTTTTCTTAAACCATGAACCACCTGTGTGGGAAGCATATAAGGATTTTCCGGGAATAGTAATTGCGAGAAGATTTTATAAAGATGGAGAAAGTGAGTTCTTTATCAATCAGAAACCCTGTAGAATGAAAGATATACAGTTTCTATTTTTGGATATGGGGGTCAATCCCCAAGGTTATGGAATTATTGAACAAGGAGAAATAAGCAAATTTATTGATATTACCTCTAAGGAAAGAAAGACATTTTTAGAGGATTTGGCTGGAGTTTCCAGACTAAAAATTACTGAAGAAAATACACTAAAAAATCTCCAAAAAACAGAAGAAAATCTGGTAAGGCTAAAAGACATAATAAATGAAGTAAAACTTCAATACGAACATTTAAAAAAACAGGCAGAAGAAGCAAAAAAATATCTAAGTCTTAGAGATAAACTCCAAACTCTTTTAATAGAAAAAAATTTATATCTCCTAGAAGTTAATCAAAAAGAAAAAGAGTATATAAAAAAGAAAATAGAGGAGCTTCTGCTAAAAAAACAGGCACTTGAAAGAGAAATAGAAAAACTTGAAAGAGAAGAACAAGAGTTATATCAAGAAGTTCTTCTTTCTGAAAGAAAAATAAAAGATCTTAAAACTGAATTACAATCAAAAGAAAAATACTACAGAGAACAAAAAGAAAACTTGGAAAATTTAATTAAACAGGAAAGAGACCTTTCTTATAA
>JAGGXL010000045.1 GCA_021163085.1 Thermodesulfobacterium sp.
ACAACATATTTTTTGGACACGACCTTATAAAAATACTTGAGCAGGCAAAAAAAGAAGTAGAAAAAAATGGTGGTGCTTATGTTTTTGGATACTATGTTTCTGACCCCGAAAGGTTTGGTGTTGTTGAGTTTGATGAAACAGGCAAAGTGCTGTCCATTGAAGAAAAGCCAAAAAAGCCTAAGTCAAACTATGCGGTAGTAGGTATGTATTTTTACGATTCTGAAGCGGTTGAAATAGCAAAGTCTGTTAAGCCTTCACATAGAGGAGAGCTTGAAATAACCAGTGTAAACCAGAAGTATCTTGAAAAGGGAAAGCTTAAGGTAAAGCTTCTGGGAAGAGGGTTTGCCTGGTTTGATGCTGGAACTCACGACAGCTTTCTTGAAGCAGGAGAATTTGTGGCAACAATAGAAAAGAAAACAGGGCTTATGATAGGCTGCATTGAAGAGATAGCTTACAGAAATGGCTGGATAGATAGAGAGGAGCTTCTTAAACTTGCAGAACCATTAAAGAAAACCCCTTATGGAAAGTATTTGATAAGGATAGCAGAGGAATAGGAACATTGAAAGAAATAAAAACTGATTTTTTAATTATTGGAGCAGGAATTATAGGGCTTTGTCTTGCAAAGAATTTGGTTGATATTTATCCTAATAAAAGAATTTGTATTATAGATAAAGAACAAGATGTTGGTTGTCATGCAAGTGGAAGAAATAGTGGAGTTCTCCATGCTGGATTTTATTATTATCCAGATTCTTTAAAAGCAAAATTTACCAAACAAGGTAATGAGGAGTTAACTAACTACTGCTTAATCCGAGGATTAAAAATAAATAAATGTGGCAAAGTAGTTGTTGCTAAATCTGAAGAGGAGCTTGATAGTTTACTTGAGCTTAAGAAAAGAGGAGAACACAACGGAGTAGAGATTTATTTGATAACAAAAAAAGAGCTTAAAGATTTAGAACCAAATGCAAAAACCTACAAATATGCTCTGTGGAGTCCAACTACCTCAACTGTAGATCCGTCAGAAATTCTTTTAAGTCTGGTAAAAGAACTGAATGAAAAAGAAGTAAAAACCTTTTTTAATATACCTTATAAAAGAAAAATAGAAGAAAATGTAGTTGAAGCAGGAGATTACATTTTTCAAGCAGAGAAAATAATAAATGCTGCAGGGCTTTACGCTGATAAAATAGCAAAAGATTTTGGTTTTTCCAAAAATTATGTTCTTATTCCTTTTAAAGGAATTTACCTTGAATATGAAGGATCGAAGTTAAATATCAAAAGAAACATCTATCCTGTTCCCAATCTTAAAAATCCTTTTTTGGGTGTTCATTTTACCATAAAAGTTGACAGAACCATTAAAATTGGTCCTACCGCAACGCCTTGTTTTTGGAGAGAAAACTATAAAGGTTTATCAAGATTCAATATTTCTGAGCTTTTGGAAATTTTAAAATTTGATATAAAGCTATTTATAAAAAACGAAAATTTCAGAAAAATAGCTTTTGATGAAGTTAAAAAATATTTAAAAGGCTACATGTTAAAAGAAGCCTCTAAGCTTGTAAAAGATTTTGATCCTGATGGATTCACCCATTGGGGCACTCCAGGAATACGTGCTCAACTTATTGATGTAAGGAACCTACAGTTGGTTCACGATTTTGTCGTAGAAGGAGATGAAAGAAGTATTCATATACTCAACGCAATTTCTCCTGCATTTACAGCTTCATTACCTTTTACAAAATTTGTTGTGCAGGAATATATTTTAAAATCTGGAGGTAAAAAAGATGGGTAAATTTAAAAAATTTGAAACTGCTCTTGAAGGGGTTTATATACTTGAGCCAACGGTTTTTGAAGACCATAGAGGTTTTTTCATGGAAAGCTATAATAAAAGAGACTTTGAGGAGATAGGGTTATTTTTTGATTTTGTGCAGGATAATCATTCTTTAAGTGTGCAGGCCTCTGTTTTAAGGGGACTTCATTTTCAACTCAATCCGAAAGCTCAGACTAAAGTTGTGAGATGTTTAAAGGGAGCTATTTATGATGTGGTTGTTGATATAAGAAAAGGTAGTCCCACGTTTGGCAAATGGATAGGAGTAATACTTACTGAATATAACAAAAGACAAATTGTAGTCCCAAAGGGTTTTGCCCACGGTGTTTTAACACTTGTTCCCAACACAGAAATACTTTATAAAGTGGATGAATATTATTCTCCAGAACATGATAGGTCTATAAGATGGGACGACCCTGACTTAAAAATAGACTGGCCAACAAAAAATCCTATTCTTTCTGAAAAAGATAAAAATGCACCATTTTTAAAAGATATTTTAGAAGAAATAAACTTTTACTATGAAGGAGGTTCAAATTGAAAACAGTTTTAGTAACAGGTGCTGGTGGTTATATTGGTTCTGTTTTAGTTCCTAAGCTTTTATCTAAAGGCTACAAAGTAAAGGCTGTAGACAGATTTTTCTTTGGTTTGGATAAGTTAAAGACTCATGAAAATTTAGAAATAATAAAAGATGACACGAGAGTTTTATCTGAAGAGCATTTTAAGGATGTTGATTTTGTGGTTGACCTTGTTGCAATTTCTAATGACCCAACTGGTGAAAGATTTAATGAAGCTACATGGCAGATAAACCACTTTTCAAGAGTTAGAACAGCAAAAATTTCTAAAAGATCAGGAGTTAAGAGATATATTTTTCCCTCAAGTTGTAGTATATACGGTTTTCAGGAAAATATAGTAGATGAAAACTCTCCTGTAAACCCTTTAACAACTTATGCAAAAGCAAACCTTCAAGCAGAAAAAGATATTATTCCTTTGGCTAATAAAAATTTTACTGTGGTTGCTCTTAGATTTTCTACTGTGTTTGGATATAGCCCAAGGATGAGATTTGACCTTGCTATAAATGGAATGACTTACGGTGCGTGGAAAACAGGTAGACTTCCGTTAATGAGAGATGGAACCCAATACAGACCATTTGTTCATATAGAAGATGTGGCTGAAGCAGTAATAAAATTTTTAGAATTTCCAGATGAAACAAAAATAAATGGAGAAATTTTTAATGTAGGTGGAGATGAATTGAACTATCAAATAGGTGAACTTGGTAGAATAGTTGCTGAAATAGTAGAAAAAGAAACAGGTAAAAGCGTAGATATAGAGTGGTACGGAGACCCCGATAAAAGGAGTTATAGAGTATCTTTCAAAAAGATAAAAAATGTAATCAACTGGACACCAAAAAGAAAAGCAGAAGATGGAGTAAAAGAGATTATTCAAAAACTTGAATCTGGAGAGATCGATAAAACAATTCAAACTATAACACTTGATTGGTATACGGAACTTGAAAAGTGGTATAACCTGATAAAAGAACTTGAAATGTATGGAGGTATTTTAAATATAAAGTTTGAAAAGGGAGATCTCTAGGATGAAAATATTAATTACAGGGGCAAAAGGTCAACTTGCAAAGGAATTTTTAAGAAAACTGGCAGAAATTGGAAAAGATTTTGTAGCTTTTTCAAAACAAGAATTAGATATATCCAACTTTGAAAAAGTTATTGAAGTTTTTAAAGAAATAAGACCTTCTATTGTTATAAACTGTGCAGCTTACAATCTGGTTGACAGGGCAGAAAGTTTTCCTTTTGAAGCTGTAAGAGTTAATTCCTTTGGAGTGGCTAATTTGGTTTTTGCGTGTAACAATTATAAAGCTAAGCTTGTTCACTTTTCAACAGATTATGTTTTTGATGGTTTAAAAGAAGGACTTTACACTGAAGAAGATAAGCCTAACCCTTTGAACGAATACGGTAAAAGCAAGCTTTTTGGGGAACATTTTATTCAGGAGCAAATGGAAAACTACCTCATATTCCGTTTAAGCTGGGTGTATGGTGAAGGCAAACAGAACTTCCTTTACAAGCTAACAGAATGGGCAAAATCTCAGGAATACTTAAGGGTTGCCTGCGATGAGTTTTCAGTTCCCACCTCCACAAGAACAATCGTGGAAGTCACTCTAAAAGCAATTCAACAAGGGCTTACAGGTCTTTATCATCTTGTCAACACAGGCTATACATCCCGCTTTGAGTGGGCAAGGGAATACTTTAGGCTAAAAG
>JAGGXL010000188.1 GCA_021163085.1 Thermodesulfobacterium sp.
ATTTTATCCCATTTATCCATAAATTTTTCCTTATAGATATTTAATTTATATTTTTTATACTTTTTATTTTAATAAGTTAAATTCGTGTTTTATAAATTCAAGATAAATTAAAAAGAGTTATTTATTCAGTTTAAGTAAGTTTTCCATTTCTTTTTCAGATAAGGGTAGAGATAAAAAGAAACCTTGAACATAATCACAATTTAATTTTTTATAAATTTTGAGCTGCTCTTCTGTTTCCACTCCTTCTGCTATAACTTTTAGATCTAAATCTTTTGCTAGATTTATAAGGGTTTTTACAATATTATAAGTTTTTATATCCCTAAGTAGGGAATTTGTGAAAGATTTATCAATTTTTAATATATCAATTGGTAAATTTTTTAAATAATTTAAAGAAGAATATTCTACTCCAAAATCATCCAGAGCAATGTTAATGTTAAAAGATTTTATAGTTTTTAAAATTTCTTTTGCTGTTTCAATATTTTCTGCTAAAGTGTGTTCAGTGATTTCTAAAGTAAGATAATAAGGAAAGGCAGACAAAATATCTTTAAAATTCAAAAAAAATTTTTTTAAATTTAAAGCTCTGAAACTTTTTGAAGAAATATTTATAGAAATCGGTATTTTCCAGTTTTTAAGGTTTTCCAAATTTTTTCTAAAACTGAAAATTTCAAACTCAAATAAATAAGGACTATTTTCTAAATATTTTATAAACTCAGAAGGTAAGATAATTTTTTCATTATCTTTGATCCTTACCAGTGCCTCAGCCCCTGCTATTTTTAATGACTTGGTTTCAAAATAGGGTTGATAGTAAAAGACAAAAAGATTTTCCTTGAGAGCTCTTTTAATTAAATTATTCACTTTAAACGTTTGCTCTACTTCATTTTCTATCAAGGGATTAAAAATTTCTATTGCATTGGCTCCTTTCTTTTTAGTTTCTAAGAGAAGTATATTTGCTTTTTTCCAAAGTTCTTCGAAGGTTTTTCCATCATCAGGATAGGAAACTACAGCAGCATTAAATTCAAGGGAAATGGATTGGTTTTTATATTTTAAAGGTTTAGAAAAAAGAGCTTTTATTTTATTTAACCATTCAACAACTTCTTCTTTTTTAATATCTATGAGGAATAAACTGAATTCATCACCTCCGGTTCTTCCTACTATCCCTTTTTTCTCTACTAAAGCATTTAATCTTTTTGCCAATTCTTTTAGACAAAAATTCCCCACCTCTAATCCATAGAAACGGTTTATATAAGAAAAATTATAGAAATCTATAAGGATTAATAAGCTATGCACTTTTAATAAGCTTAAAGTCTCAGAAACTCTTTTAGAAAATCCAAAAGGATTTAAAAGTTCAGTTAGAGAATCAATATATTGAAGAGTCTGTTTTTCTTTTTCGAATTCTAATTCTTTAGTTAGATCTTTTCCTAAAATTATTATTTTTTTAATATCCTTAGATAACTCAAGAAGCGAAATTTTAAGATCTAATATAAGCTTTTCCTTACCGGGTTTAGAATATGTACCAATCCTTCTAATACCTTCTTTCTTTTTTTTCAACTCATTTAATATATTTTTAGATAGGTGCAAAAGTTCAGAGCAGTTTATTTCTAATAAATTTTCATCGAGTTTACTCAAGAGTTTAAATCCAAAAGGATTAATGTATTCAATATTACCTTTTTCATCACAAATAATTAGAATTTCGTCAGTATTTTTAATAAATTCGTTGATAATATAGTTTTTGAACAACCAGTCTATCTTTTTTGCAGCAAATGAAAGATCCATCCGTAATTCTTCTAATAAATCTTTATTTTCATCCATGAAAGCCGGATCTTCAGAACATAAAATAAGGATGTTTTCTATTTTTTCCCTTTCCACAACAGGTATAATAGCTATAGATTTCACACCAAGTGGAACCAGATCTTTTTTATAAGGAAAGTCTGAGTTTTTTACATTTGAAATTATTTCTACATCTTTTTGAATGGGTAGGGTAAATTCCCAATTTTTAAATAATTTTAAATTCTCTGGATAAAAAAGAAGAGGTTCAATTATACCCTTTTCATAGTCAGCTTTTCCCAACCATAAACTTTTCAATTCTAAAGCTTTATAAATTTCAGGACAAATCTTTTCATAAATTTCGTTCTTACTGGTACATGTGATTAATGTTTGATTCACACTTCTTAAAAGATTGGTAAATTTTTCTAAAATTTTTTGTTTTGTAATATCTATGGCTACTATCATGCCGCAGTATTTGCCTTGATAAAAAGTGGTATTTGTGAAAAGCAAAGCCTTTATTTTTTTCCCTTCCTTAGTTTTTAAAGTTATCTCTCTATAAGGAAGAATAAAAAATTCTCCGCTTAAGCGTCTTTTAACTATTTCTCTTGCAAAAATTTTATCTTTTTCGTAATACAAAATATCTTCAGGTTTTAGTTTTTTAAATTCCTCAAGGGAGTAATTTAAAAGATTGCATAAATAGGAATTAGCGTAAATATAAGTATTATGATATATTCCTATTCCAAAATAAGGAAAATTTAAGAAAGTTTCTAATATAGTACATTTTTCTACCATTTTTGGAATAAATTCGCTCAAAAAATAGAAATTTTTAATAAATTCTTCTTCCCAAGAAG
>JAGGXL010000199.1 GCA_021163085.1 Thermodesulfobacterium sp.
AGAATTAATTGCTAAGGCTCAAGGAGGTTCTAAAAAAGAAGCAGAAGTTTTAGCTGCTAAAAGGGCTTTAAAAATTTTGAAAGAAAAGGCTGTTTTAGATTGATAAACTTGAATTTTGGACTTAGCTTTAAAAGATGACAGAAAATAATTTAAAAACTACCAAATCTGGATTTGTTGGTATTATAGGTCTTCCGAATGTTGGAAAATCAACGCTTTTAAATCAACTTTTAGGAACCAAAGTTTCCATAGTTAGTCCAAAACCTCAGACTACAAGATTTAATATTAGGGGGGTTTTGACAAAAGATAATTACCAGATTGTTTTTGTTGATACTCCAGGAATTCATGATGCAAAAGATCTTTTTAACCAGATAATGGTAAAGGAAGCACTAAATACCTTAGAGGAAGTTGATATTATTTTGTGGGTTATGGATGTTACCCGTCGTATTCCAGAGGAAGAAAGGATTCTGGATTTAATAAAAAAAGCTGGTAAACCAGCCATTTTAGCTCTAAATAAGATAGATCTTATAAAAAAACAGGAACTTCTTCCTATAATAGATTATTTTTCTAAACTTCATGATTTTCACGCTATAATTCCTGTTTCAGCCTTAAAAAATGATGGGCTTGATAGACTGCTTGATGAAATCGTAAAACTTCTTCCAGAAGGCCCTTTTTATTATGAGCCAGACAGAGTTACAGATTTACCGTTAAGCTTGCTTATAGCAGAAATAATCCGTGAGAAAGTCTTTATGTTAACCTATCAGGAAATTCCATATTCTACGGCTGTAAAGGTAGAGGAAATAAGAGAAGAACCGGATAAGAATTTGTTTTACATTCAGGCGACTATATTTATAGAAAGAGATTCCCAAAAGGGAATTATAATCGGTAAAGGTGGAAGGATGTTAAAAAAGATAGGAACTCTTGCCAGAGAAGAGCTTGAATTTTTATTAGGCAAAAAGATATATTTGGAGCTCTGGGTTAAGGCGTTAAAAGACTGGAGAGAAAGGGAATCTCACATCAGAAGACTTGCAATACCTTTTAGGGAATAATAAGCCTTTTCATAAATCAAGATTTTCGTCGAACATGATTAACTTTTAAAAAGAATTTTTTAATTTTCAAAATTCCAGTTGGTGGTAAATTAAAAGTGTAATTTTTGGTTTTTGACATGGAAAAACTTCAGATAAAGGGCAAAATCTCATGCTATGAACTTGAGAAAAAGCTAAAGGCATCTTCTTTTAAATTTTTAGATATCACAAAACTTGAAGATATAAATATCTGTTTACTCTTAGTTATTTTAAAGGAGCTCAAAAATAAAAAACTAAGCTTGAACAATCTAATAGCAACCAATAAGCAGTTGGAATTGATACATCTTCTGAAAAAATATCTTGAATATCCAAAAGAAACAAAGACCAACGGTAAAAAGCTTATATCTTTAAATTTAAAACATCTGTTTTATAAAATCCTTATCCCTGTGGAGTATCTGGGATATTTTTTAGTGGAAGTTTTTAAAAATATTCGTCAGATGGAATTATCGGCTTTACTAAAAGATTTACAAGTTTCAGGAGCAGGAACTCTTCTACTACTAGGAGCTTTATCTTTTTTATTGGGAATAGTTATGGCTTATCAAAGTGCAATTTTATTAAGAACTTTTGGTGCAAACATATTTATAGTTGAACTTATAGGCATTCCTACTTTTAGAGAACTTGCTCCTATTATTACTGGAATTCTCTTAGCTGGAAGAGTAGCAAGTGGCTATTCTGCTAATATTGGTTTAAGAAAAGTTTCCGAAGAACTTGATGCTTTGGAAGTAATGGGACTTTCCTGGGTCAGTCTACTTGTGTTGCCAAGAGTGCTATCTTTAATAATCTCTGCTCCTATTTTAATGCTTTTTTCTTCTTTTTTTATGGTCTTGGGAGGAGCTTTAATTTCAGAAATTTATCTTAATATACCTATGCTGGATTTTTTCTCCAGATTGCCAGAAGCTGTTGGTTCTAATCATGTGATAGCAGGGATTATCAAAATGCCCTTTTTTGGATTATATACAGCTCTCGTAGGATGCTATTTTGGTTATATTTCAGAAAAAAATCCTCAAAGCCTTGCCAATTCAGTGATGAAAAGCGTTGTTTATTGCATAGCAGGAGTAATTGTGATGGATGCTATTTTTTCTATTATATTTACAAAGGTCGGATTATGAAAGTAATTGAGTTTAAAAATGTTCAATCTGGTTATGAGAAAATAGTTGTTCATAAAAACTTAAATTTTTCTGTGAATAAAGGTGAAATTGTAGCTCTTGTAGGAGGCAGTGGTTCTGGTAAAACAACTATTCTTAAATTAATCTTGCTTTTACTTTCTCCTCAAAAGGGAGAAATCTATCTTTATGGCAAAAATACTAATAATCTTTCAAAGGAAGAAAAACAAGAATTGAGGAACAAAACCGGAGTGGTTTTTCAGTTCTCAGCATTGTTTAATTCTATGACCGTAGGAGAAAACATTATTTATCCTTTAAGGAAAATAGGAAAATATCCTTTAGATATCTTGAAAGATTTGGCGTATGTTAAATTAGGAATGGCAGGATTAAGTGATGAGGTTTTTAATAAATATCCAGAAGAATTATCAGGAGGTATGAAGAAAAAAGTGGCTTTAGCCAGAGCCCTTGCTTTAGATCCAGAGTTGCTTCTTCTTGATGAACCCACTTCAGGGCTTGATCCTGTAAGTTCTGAAGAAATAGAATCCATTTTAAAAAAATTGAGAGACTTAACAGGAATTACCATTTTTATGGTTACTCATGACCTTTTTACTCTAGGTATTTGTGATAGAGTTTTGGTATTGGCTGAGGGTAAAATAGTTTACGACGGCAAACCAAAAGAAATAAAATTTTTGCCTGATCCCTGGTTACAACAACTTTTTTCTACCAAAAGATGGAAAATTACAATCTCAGAAGCAAGAGAATAGGAAATGATAGAAGGGAGAGTAAATTACCTGATTGTAGGAATTTTTGTAATTTTAGGTATACTTCTTTTTAGTATCGTTTTGTATATATTTTCTCATATAGGGGAAAGCTCAAAGTATACAGAATATCTTATTGTAACTTCGCAATCAGTACAAGGATTAAAACCCTCTGCATCAATTTATTATAAAGGAGTTCAGATAGGAAAGGTAAAGAATATGGAAATTGATCCAGAAAATCAAAAATTAATAAGAATAAGAGTTCTGATAGATAAAAAACTAAATATAAATAAAGGAATTTCTGCTACTTTAGGAGTTCAAGGAATTACAGGGATTGCTTATCTTTTGTTAACAGAGGATCCCAAAGCAAAAGTAACTTTTGACAAAAAAGAAAAGCTAAAAATTATTCCTATGAAAGAATCTGATTTACAGCGTCTGGTTTCTGCTCTTCCCGAAACTATTTACAACACCAATAAACTTCTTGAAAATATAAATCAGATTTTAAACAAGTTAGAATTTGAAAGAGTAAATAGGGTGTTAGCTAAGCTCGAAAAAAATTCTGATGAACTTTCTCAAGTATTAAAAGAATCTCAATTAACCGTCAAAGAAGCCTTTTATTTAATAAATCAAGCAAAAGAGAAGCTTTACCAGATTGATATAGAGGAATTTAATAATTTGACTCACGATAGTAGAAAGTTAGTTACCCAATATACAATAGTTGCAGAGGAACTGGAAAAGGAGATCAAAAAACTGGATGAGCTTTTTTCAAAATCTTCTAAAATTTTAAATACCACTGATGCCGAACTTTTACCTCAGATTTTAAAGACAGTGAAAGAGATTGAAAGAACTTCACAAAATCTTTCTGAACTTTCAAAAAAGTTAAAAGAAAAATTAACCTTATTTCCAGATGCTACAGTTAAAAAAAGCCATCTGGAGGAGTAAAAGTCAAAAGACTAAAAATTTTTTGTATTATAGGAATACTTATTTTTTTATGGGGATGCGCTCCCAATTTTTTTCTTATGAAATCAGAAAAAATAAATCTTCACAAATTAGAACCACAAAACACAGTAGAATGTAAAAAATCTGTGCGTTTTAAAATTGTTCTTCCTGAGTATCTTGATACCGAAAGAATACTTTATAAGGATGAAGAGGGTTTTCATTACTTTTCTAAAAATTTCTGGATTTGTCCTTTATCATGTATTTTAAAAACCTATTTTATGTCCTCCTTTTCCTGTTTTTCTCCAGAGGGGGAGCTTTTTGAAATTGTAATTACGGATTTTTATCCATTTATAGAGAAAAATAATATTAAAATGATTTTAAAGGGAAAGATTGTTTCAGGAAGCCAGACCAAAGAATTTATTTTTACTAAGGCTTCCAAGGTTAATAATTTTAAAGAGCTTATTTCTCTTTACGAAGATATAGTGTTTCAACTAATCCAAGAAATATCTGATTTTTTCAAACTTTAATATGCAAATCCCGATTATTTATAATTTTTAAAACTTTAAAATATTTTTGACTTTTAAGATAGCTTATGCTATATAATCTCTTTAATATTTAAGACCTTTAATATTTAAGACATTGTTAAAAAGCTATTATAAGGAGGTATTTGCTATGACAAGACTTAAGAAGGTTTTATTATTAACAGTTTTGTTAATAATTTCAGTTTCTCTTTTTGGATTAAGTTCAGGAATATGTGGAGAAAATAAAAAACCTCCAACCTCTGAAGAAGCAATTCTGCAAGAAAAGGGTGGAGTTTTAGTTCCCAAGGGAACTTTGGTTATTGAACCCGGTTTTCAATATTCACATACTTCAAGAACCAGAATAGCTATAAGTGGATTTACTATTTTAGAAGCAATAGTAATAGGTAAGATTAAAACAGAAGATATCAAGAAAGACGTCTTTATGGGTTATCTTAATTTTCGTTATGGACTTTTAGATAATCTTCAACTTGAAGCACAGATTCCATATCTTTACCGTAGAGAAAGATATTCTTATAAAGAAGATTCTTCTACTACAGAAAAAACAGTTACAGATTCAAACATTGGTGATATTACTTTTGGAGCCTCTTATCAACTTTTATATGAGAAAGGTAGCATTCCAGATGTTGTGTTAAATTTTAAAGTAAAAACTAATACTGGTAAAGATCCTTATGGTATAGAAAATGATGCTTTAGGAATTCCCAAGGAACTTCCTACAGGAAATGGTCATTGGGGAGTTTCTGGAGGAATCACGCTGGTTAAGCGTAGTGATCCAGCAGTTTTATTTGGTGGTTTAGCTTATTTTTACAATTTTGAACGTGATGTGAAAGGCTACGGAGAAATGAAACCCGGTAGTAGTGTGGATTTTAGTATAGGTATGGCATATGCTTTAAATGAAAAGCTTTCTACTTATATTTCGTATGACCAAAAAATATATTCTCATACTACACAAAATGATGAAGATGTTGCAGGAACCGATTTTAATGTAGGCATGCTTTATTTTGGAGCTTCTTATGTAACATCTTCCAAAAGTTCACTCAATTTTTCTGTTGGCGTAGGACTTACTAACGATGCCCCAGATGTGACTTTGGAAATAAGACTGCCTATAAGATTTTAAAAATTGGATTAGTGAATATTTATTTTGTATTTTTTAATAAGATTGTAAACTGTTGGTCTGCTTACATTTAATATTTTTGCTGTTTTACTTATATTAAAATTGCATTTTTCAAGAGTTTCTAATAGTTTAGATCGGTCTATAAAGTTTTTTTTATACTTTTTAGTATCTATTTCCATAAATTCTGGATTTAATGTAATATCAAGTCCTAAATCTTTTGGAGAAATTTTTTCATCTTCAGATAATACAAGAGCCCTTCTAATTTTGTTAATCAATTCTCTTACATTTCCAGGCCAGTGATATTCCATAATGGCTTTTTTTGCATCTTCAGAAAACTGTTTAGAAGTTATACTATATTCTTTACCAAACTTTTTTAAAAGATAATTAGCTAAAATAATTTTATCGTTTCCCCTATCCCTTAAGGGTGGAAGTTTTACAGTAAACACATTTAGACGATAATACAGATCTGCTCTAAAGTTTCCGTTTTTTACTTCTTCCTCAAGATCGCGATTAGTTGCAGCTATAACCCTAACATCAACTTTTTTAGAATTTTCACTTCCTATTCTTTCTACTGTTCCATCTTCTAAAAATCTTAAAATTTTTGCTTGTAAAGATAAAGGTAGTTCACCTATTTCGTCAAGAAAAAGCATCCCCTTGTTTGCTAATTCTACTTTTCCTTTTTTAGAAGTATGTGCTCCTGTGAAAGCCCCTTTTTCGTATCCAAAAAGTTCTGCTTCCAGTAAAGTTTCTGGAATTGCTGCGCAGTTTATTATTATAAAAGGTTTACCTTTTCTCAAACTTTTTTCATAAATAGCTCTGGCTACCAACTCTTTTCCTGTCCCACTTTCTCCCAAAATTAAAACGGGTATATTTAAAGGTGCAACTTTTCGTATCAAAGAAAAGACTTCTAATACCTCTTTGCAGGTCCCTACAAATTCTATGTTTTCATTGTAGTATTTTTTAGGTAAAATGGATTTGTTTAAATTTATATATAAATCAATTAAGTCATTAATTTCTATGCTATTTATTAAATATTTAACTCGGTATAAAAGGGTTTGTTTGAAATGATTAAATACATACTCAGGATTAAATATCTCTAAGGAAAAATTACAATTCGGACAAATTTTGTTGTTATTAATAGGAGAGTTGCAATAAGGACACACTTCCCAAGAAACAGGGTATAAATTATTACAAATGAATTTCCATAGTTTTAAAAAGGTTTCTCTTTCTATAATTAAGAATTCTAAAGCTATACTATCTTTGTTTTTTCTTATTTTTTTAGCAAGTATTTTTAATTCTATACCTTGATATGGAATTAAAATTTCTACGATATCTTTTTTAAAGAAAATTTCATCTTCTGAAAGCTTTAGAAGTGCTCCTCTTAAGCTTAGTCCTTCTAATATTATTTTTTTCTTTTCCCCGTACTCTTTTAAAGGTATGAAAGCTTTTACAGGCTTTTTTAGACGGATATCTAAACGCATAAATATATCCAGTTATTTATTATTTTTAAAAAATGAGTTGCAAAAAACTATATAATTTAGAATTTAATACATAATGAAAAAAGTTAAAGCTTTAAAATTAAAAAAATTTAATTTGTGTAAAATTGTTAAAGTAAAAATTGTAAAAAGTGTAAAATTAGTTTTTACACTTTTACAATCAAAGAATCTTTTTATCAGATAAATCAAAGGTTTCAAAATCAGGCACATTTATTGATTGATAAAGAGATGTTATGAAAACAAAAAGCAAAATAAAAAGACTGATTATTTTTAACCTGTTTATTATTTTCTTTTTTATTTTTCCTGTTGTTGGGAAGGCTGAAAAGAACTTAGTTAACAACCTGAATATTTTGGGTATGCAGGTTTTAGATAAAAATGTTCTTGATAATATTCGTGGAGGAGGAAAGAGCTCTCCTTTACAATTTATAAACTCTGACAAGATCATCTTATGGGATGAAAATTCAGAAGTTGCTTTTAATCAATTAGAGATTTTGACTGGTAGTAATGTAAGTATTTTTAAAATTATGATATTTGGTAAATAGGAGGATACTTTGAAAAGATTAGCACTAATAGCAATTTTTCTAATTTTTTCAATTGACCACAAAGTTTTTGGTGAAGAAATAAATCAGAGTTTAATTACAGATTATGTACTAAAGGGAGCTTCTGGGATAACAGGAATAAATATGGCTTCAGGAGATAACCATGTTCAATCAAACATGTGGATAATAGGAATAGAGAGTTTTAATCGAGGATTTATAAATCAGGAGACGGTATGTAGAAGTGAAGTGCCTGACAAAGCTACTGATATAATTGAAGGTAACGCTTTTTCTGGTATAAAGGGTATTTTCTCAATTAATCAAGCTTCTGGTTCCGGGGATGCTGAGGCTAATTTAGTATCTATTTCTATAGGAAAAAAAATTAATGCTTCAGCTCTCGGTCAAACTGTAGCTAAAATAAAAAATAACTCTTTATATTCAGGGGAATTCTCAGATATTATTTCTGATTCAGCTTTTTTAGAAACAAGAGGATTAGTTCAGGTGAATCAATCAGCTGGGATAGGAAATGGTATCGCTAATACATTTCATTTAAATTTTAATAGGGCAACTCTTAAATAACATAAAAAACCAAAAGGAGGTGTGTCATGTTAAAAAGAGTGCTTAGAAAGAAATTGATGTTAGCAGGAGCAATAGCAATTTCTGTAACATTTTTAGCTCCTGTAGGAGCCAAGGCTCAAGAATTGCCAGATTTATCTCAACTATGTGGTATGGAGTGCACAGGGTATTTTGATTTTGATGGAGAATTAAGTGGTAATTTAGATGTTACACTTCAGGTAATGGGTACAGCTGATTTGGAAGCTTACTTGTCTTTTATTACAACCGATATTTCAATCAGTAATGGCAAAAAAGATATGGAAGTAAGTGGGTTGGTAAGAGCACTTAGTAAAAATGATCAGTTTCTAATGTTTAACAAAGTGAAAAATTCTGGGACTGAAAATGAGGCTTCAGTTAGTGGTGATGTTCTTAGTGGAGCACAGGGTAATATAGGTGCTAATGTAGCAGCAGGAGATTACAATGCACAGAGCAATGTAGTTGCAATTGCTGCTGGGGAACAAGAATCTTCCTTAGTTGAATCTAAAACTTTTAGTGTTCAAAAGGCTATGTTTAACAATGTAAGAAATGAAGGAGTAACAAATACTGCTTCTGCAAGTGATAATGCATTGTCAGGTGCACAGGGGAATATCGGACTTAATATTGTTGCTGGAGTTGATAATGCTCAGACAAATCAACTGGGCATAGCTGTTGGGCCAGCAAAGGTTGGAATGGGTGTAGCATATGTTCAGCAGAAATCTAAGTATAACACGGTAAGCAATCAACCTATCGTAGAAGAAACAGAAGGAAATGGAATTCCTATTGAATTAACAGTTCAAATGAGTGAGGATATTTATGGTAATTTGGATGGTACTTATACTGGAACAGAATCAGGAAATATACTGGATGCCCAGGGGGATGTAGAAAATACCTATACTGGAACTGCAGAAGGTGATGTTAGTGGAGATATAGGTATAGAAAATATCGAACTTAGTGGAACTATTACAGGTTCTATACCTATAGGTATAGCCAACATTAACACCACAAATACAGCTTCTTTAAGTGGTAGCGTGCTTTCAGGTGCAGTAGGAAACATAGGTGTTAATGTGGCAGCAGGCACTAATAACCTTCAAGCAAATACTCTTTCTGTTAGTTATACACCTGCAGCTAGAAATGTAACTCCTCTTATTAACCCTGGATTCTAAGTAGTATCAAATAGTATTAAGGGGGCTTTTGCCCCCTATTTTTGTTTAGGAGTTTTAGGAGATGAATTTTAAGATAGTAAAAATTTTGAGTCTGAGTTTTTTTCTTTTTGCGTATCTTTTTCTATATCAAAGTGCTTATTCAGGAGAGGTAGAAGTTAAAACAGGGTTCAACGGAGTATATATTCAAAAGCGTATTTTGAGTGTAAAAGAGCTTCGTTTTAAAAATCTTATAAAACAAAAATATGACCTTAGTTGTGGTAGTGCTGCTCTTGCTTCTTTACTTAGATATTATTATGACTTTAATATAGATGAAGAAACTATAATAAAAGACATATTAAAACATAGTGATATTGAGAAAATAAAAGCCCGTGGTTTTTCAATGTTAGATCTTAAGAAAAGTTCCGAAAGATTTGGTCTTAGAGCAGAAGGTTATAAGGTTCCTGTTGAAAAACTTCATTTGATAAAAATTCCTACTATAATTCTTTTAAATACAAATGGATACCAACATTTTGTAATTTTAAAAGGTATAAAAGGTAATAAAGTATTTTTAGCAGATCCAGCTTATGGGCATAAAGTAATGAATGTAGAAGAGTTTAAGAAATCTTGGAATAATATTCTTCTTGCTGTTTTTGGGAAAAACTCCTCTAAAACAGTGTGGGAAATTGATAATAAAGAAGTTTCTAAAGAAAATATTTGGGCTTTAAGAGATACCATTACTACAAATTTTATTTTTACAAGACAGCCTTTTGAAATAAAACCTTAAAAAGAAACACTTGCAGGAGGACTTTATGTTTAAAAAGACTAAATTGAAAACCAATTTATATATATGTTTTGTTTTATTATTTATCTTATGTATAGGAATTTCTAAAACATTTGCATTTGAAGAAGAAAACATTTTTACTACTGCAGAATTGGCAAAAGAAGAGTCTTTACAAGAAATAAGAGGTGGCTATATGGGGGTTTATTTTCAGGTAGTTTTTACAGGTTTTTGGGAGAATTTGGGACATAGTGTTAGTATATTAGAAGGAGATAGTAATTCTGATTTTTCAGTAGATCCAGTAGCCTCATCATCAGGAACAGATGCAAAAAGTTTGGCTTTAATAGGAGGCTTTAACGGGGCAAATGGTATTTTTCAAATTAATCAGGTTCCGGGTTCAAACAATATTATAGAAAATAATTTGATAATAAACATTACTGTTATTACTGACCAGCAAATTACTAATTCTTTAAGTGAAATGTTAGGAAATGTTCCTTTAAATTTTTAAAAACTTTAGTGGGAAACTAAAACTTGACAAAAATTTAAAAAATTATTAAAGTAAAATAAAATAATGCCGATAAATAATAAAAAATGGGGTGGTATAGCAATGAAAATTAATGGCATTAATGGAAAAAATATAGAAAATTTAAAAGATATAAAGGAAGCAAGAAAAAGAGAAGAAAACTTAAAAATAGGAAAGACAAAACCAGAAGAGAAAACAACTAATCAAACCGAAGTAGTTGAGGTCTCCTCTCAAAAGCTTGTTGAGCGTGCAGTTAACAAGACTCTTTCCATGCCTGAAGTTAGAGAAGAAAAGGTTGCCGAGATAAGAGAAAAGATTCAATCAGGAACTTACAGGGTTTCAAACAGAGAAATTGCTCGTGCAATGATTGCTAATCTTCTTAATGAAATAGCTTAATCCTTATAAATTTTCAAAATTTTTTCTATAATTTTAGTAGTAGAGGTATCAAATTCAAAGGAAATTCTTTTCACTTTTCCTCCGTAGCTTTTAATATAAGAAGCACCTACAATTTTATCTTCTTCCCAGTCAGCACCTTTGACAAGAATATCGGGTTTAAGAGATTTTATTAACTTTTCTGGAGTTTCTTCATCAAAAAAGACAACATAATCCACACATTCTAAGCCAGCTAAAACATAAGCTCTTTCTTTTTCAAAATTTACAGGTCTCAGAACACCTTTTATTTTTTTTACTGATTTATCACTATTTAATCCAACTACCAAAAAATCTCCTAAAGCCCTTGCAGAGTTTAAGTAGTGAACATGCCCTGCATGTAAAATATCAAAGCACCCGTTTGTAAAAACCATAACCTGACCCTTTTCTTTTCTTTTTTGAACAATAGACTTTAGCTCATCTAAGTTTTTAATTTTATGAGAAATTTTTGAACAGGGAATTTTCATAGGATAAGGCAATTTCTCTAATTTTAAAGGAATAGAAACCTCTATAATTTCTTCTTTTTCTGATTTTTTGTTAAGAGCTTCTCCAGAAGGAGAAAAACTAAGGGAGTGTCCTGCTATTACAAGATTTTCTATTTGGGAGAGGGCATTTACTCCTGCTACAAATATTTGATTTTCTATAGCCCTTGCTCTTAGAAGTGCTTTCCAGTGTTTTATTCTTGCTTTTGGCCATTGGGCAAAAACTGCTAACAAATTTATCCCTTCTTTGGTTAGAGTTCTTGCAATTTCAGGGCTTCTCAATTCAAAACATATGATAATTCCTATTTTGAAACCATCTATTTCCAAAAGTTCTCTTTTTTTACCAGGGAAAAAATTTTTATCAAGCTCTGGGAAAAGCAAATTTTTTTCTGCTAGAACCTTTATAGTTTTTGGCGAGATAAGATAAACTGCATTGTAAATTTTATTCTCTTCATAATGCGGAGCACCTAATAAAACGGATTTTCCACAACTTTTTGTTAGATTTTGAACTTCTAAAAGGGCTTCATTAATGTTTTTTTGAGAAGAAGAATCAAAAGGAAATTTATAGCCTGTTAAGGCAAGTTCCGGGAAAAAAATAAGATTACCTTTAGCTAATTCGATAAAATTTTTAATTTTTTGTAAATTTTCTTCTAAACTGTGTTTAACTTCCATCTGAACAATACTTATCTTTAACATATTTAGCTCCTTTTTAAGTTAAGCTACTTCTTGCAAGGGCTACTACATAAACTTTGTTTGCACCTTTGTTTTTCAAAGCTTTAGCAGCTTCATTTAAGGTAGCTCCGGTTGTCATTACATCATCTATCACTAAAATGGATTTGCCTTTCACCGCCTTATTTGCTAAGAAAGCATTTTTAACATTTTTCCACCTTTCTTTCTGTGATAATTCTGCTTGGGGTTTGGTATGAACAATGCGTTTTAAAATCTTTTCAGAGGGTTTTTTACCTAAAAATCCCCAAGCAATTAAAAAACTCTGGTTAAAACCTCTTTCTCTGAGTCTTTTTAAAGATAAAGGTAGAGGAATTATTAAATCAACTTTTGGAATTTTTTCTTTTAAGGCTATTCTTAAAAGAATACCAAGCTTATACGCTAAGGAAAAATTTTTGCCAAATTTTACTTCATTTATCCAGTCTGAAACAGGAGGTTTGTAAAAGAAACAAACTACTGCTTTGTCAAAGTATAATCTTTGTTTTTCACAGTAGCTACAATAGGAAATATTGTTTTTTAGATGGTCTTTTAGGGTTTCATCTAAGGGATTTCCACATTTAAGGCAATGAATTTTAATAAAAGGAAGGGTACCAAGACATTTTGAACAAACAAGAACTTCATTGTTGTTGAGGGGCTTTTGGCAGATTTTACAGCTTTCAGGAAAGAAAAAATTAAGAGTATTTTTAAGCCATTTCACTTTTGGTTTTTATGATTTCGAGAACAAAATTAGCTGTAAGTATGAGATCTTTTAATCTGATGAATTCCTCTGTAGTATGCACTTTTTGCATACCTGTTCCCAGTATAAGACACTTTAGTCCAGCCTCATTTAAAATATTAGCATCAGAACCACCTTCGCGTCTTTTAAAAACCACATTTAATCCTATTTTTTCTGCTGCTTTTTGAACAATTTTGCAGAGAGGATCATCTACGGAGATATTAAAAGCTTTAAAAATTTTTTCAAATTTAACTTTTCCAGAAGGGAGCCCTTCTTCGGTTTTAGGATAAGAGGAAAGAGCTTTTTCAAGCTGATTCTGAATTTTTTCTTGCAATTTTAAGAGTTTTTCCTCGTTGTGACTTCTCATTTCTCCTTTTGCTTCTGCATACTCAGGAACGATATTTACATAACCTCCCCCATTTATAATACCTACATTCATGGTGGTTTCTTCATCTATTCTTCCAAAGGGAAGATCAGCCAGAACTTTGGAAAGAATGTGAATAGCGTTTATTCCTTTTTCCGGTTCTAATCCAGCGTGAGCAGATTTACCTTTTATCTCAATCTTGAACTGATAAGAGGAGGGAGCTGCGTTTATAACTTCTGTAGGATTTTCACTATCAAGTACGAAGCCTTCTTTAGCATCAATAAGATTATAATCTAAATATTTTGCGCCGAGAAGTCCTATTTCTTCACAGGTAGTAAATATAAATTCTATAGGGGGATAGGGGAAAAGATTTTCTTTTAGAACTTTAGCAACTTCAATAAGAACTGCAATTCCTGATTTATCATCTGCTCCCAGTATAGTTCTTCCATCACTTTTATAAATACCTTTATCAAAAATAATTTTAGGATTTTCACAAGGACCAACTGTATCAAGATGAGCACAGAAAAATATAGGATTGGAGGGGAGTGTGCCTGGAATTTTTACTATAAGATTTCCTACCTCAGAGCCTGTATGTTCTGAAGAATTATCAAAAAAGCACCTGTATTCCAGAGCTCTAAAAATATCTGCTAAATAATAAGCCAATTTCCCTTCTTTTTTCGAAGGACTTTCTATGCTCAGAAGGGTTTGAAATTCTAAGGCTAATCTATCAGGATCTATCATTTTAAAAAAATTTTAATAACGAATTTTAAAATCAGTAAATTCGCCCTTGTAAGGTTCTTCTATAACCTCGACATTTTTTACTTCAGAGTAAGGTGATCCTTTGTAACACCAGGCAACCATTTTATCTACAGCAGTATTTTCTCCTTCAAAAACTGCTTCCACTCTTCCATCAGGAAGATTTCTAACCCACCCTTTTACTCCTAATTTTTTTGCTTCTGCTTCAGTATAAGACCTAAACCACACTCCCTGAACTTTTCCAGAAATAAAAACATGAACTCTTTTCATATCAAATTTTTATATAATTTAAATTTTTCCGAAAGTCAAGTATAAACATAACAGTTTTTAAATTTTGATTATTTAATTTAGAGAAATTTCAAGTTAAGTAAATTTTTAAAAGTTTATGG
>JAGGXL010000154.1 GCA_021163085.1 Thermodesulfobacterium sp.
ATCCGTTTAGCATTATCTCTATGGAAATTAGAATTACAATAAGATTTCTCCTTGAAATAAATCCAAAGAGTCCTATTAAAAGAAGAATTATTGATAAAATAACATACTGTTCTAAAGCAAGCATCTTACCTCCTCACCTCTATTCAGCAGTTTTTACCTTTCTTATTAAAAATACTGCACCAAGTATAGCTACCAATAAAATTACACCTATTATCTCAAATTGAAGAAGATAATTTTTAAAAAGATAATTAGCTATCCACCAAACATTGCTTTTTTCTTCTATATTAAAAGGAAGATAAGCTCTAAAAGATGGTTTTAAGGAAATTAAGATCAAAAGATTTTTTATTAAAAGTGCTCCAAAAAGTAAAAAGACTATAGCTATTAAACTAACTTTTCTTATAAAGATATTTTTCTTGGTCTCCTTTCTTAAATTAATCAAATAAACTACAAATAGAAAAAGAACTAAAACAGCTCCTGCATATACTATTATCTGAACAGCCGTTAAAAATTCAGCTCCAAGTGTTAAAAGCAAAAAAGCCTGATGAACTATCATTACTAATACCAATAAAACTGTATATATCGGATGTTTTGAAAAGATGGCAAAAACACTTGAAAATATCATGACAATAGCTAAATAGTAAAAAATAATCAAATCCCAATTCATAACTATACTCCTGTAAACTGGCGTTTTTTTGCAGGTAAAAATTTTTCAGGAATACCTCTTGGTTTCCAGAAGGGATTTAAATATGGTCTTTTCTGAGTAGCTATAAATTCATCCCAATTTTTAAGCAATTTTTCTTTATTAAAAAATAGATCTTCTCTTTTTAATCCTACATATTCATACCATTCTGTAAGCACTATAGCATTAACAGGACACACTTCTTCACAATATCCACAATATACACATCTGAGAGCATCTATCTCATACTTAACAACTTTTCTTCTCCTGGTTTCCTTATCAACTTCATATTCCACATTAATGCACTTAGAAGGACAAACCCTTACACAGCGCATGCAGGCTACACAAAGGGTATCACCTGTTTTTTCATCTCTTACCAATGCATGACGTCCTCTAAATCCAGGAGCAGGAACAGGTCTAACTTTGTCAAAATACTCAATTGTTACAGGTTTAGTAAATAGCATTTTTCTTAAAGTTAAAGCAAGTCCCTTTAAAATCTCAATAAGCAGTGCTTTTTCCAGTATTTTCATTACTTCACCCTCTTAAACTATTAGTTTCAAAAAGGCTGTCAAAAACAAATTAACAATACCTATAGGAATTAGCACCTTCCAACCAAGTCCCATAAGCTGGTCATAACGATAACGAGGTAATGTGGCTCTTACCCAAATATAAACAAAAAGGATAAAATATAGTTTTATTAAAAACCAAAAGAAAGGAATATAAGGGACCTCAAAAGGTCCTACCCATCCACCTAAGAAACAAGTAACAGCAAGTGCACTCATTACAACCATTCCAAAGTACTCTGCAAGATAAAATATAGAAAATCTCATAGCACTATATTCTACAAAGTACCCTGCAACAAGCTCTGTTTCAGCCTCAGGTAAGTCAAAAGGCACTCTGTTACATTCTGCTATTGCCGAAATTATGAATACAAAAAAGGCTATTATCTGAGGAATAAGATAAATTTTATAAGGAGAACTAATTTGAGCTTTAACAATATCAATTAAATTAAGACTTCCTGCCATTAAAACCACACTCAAAAGAGCTAAGCTCATAGCAATTTCATAACTAATAACCTGAGCGCTTGCTCTTAAACCACCTAAAAAAGCATATCTTGAATTAGAAGCCCATCCAGAAAGAATTACTCCATAAGCACTAAGAGAACTTAAAGCCAGGATAAATAAGAGTCCCACATTTATGTTACTTAAAACAAACTTCTCCCATAAAGGAATAAGAGCAACTCCTGTTCCTGCACAAACGAGAGAAATAAGAGGAGCTATATAAAATATAGGCTTGTCAACTCCATAAGGCACAATATCTTCTTTAGTTAAAAGCTTTAACATATCCGCTATAGGCTGAAGCAAACCTCTTGGACCCACTCTATTAGGTCCAAGTCTCTGCTGCATACGAGCAATAATTTTTCTTTCTGCATAGGTTAAATAAGCTACATGAAGTAATGCTATAACTAATAAAATAACCGCAGCTATTACTGTAAATATTAATTTATCCATCAACTCTCCCATTTTGCCCCCTTATCTATCAGAATCACCTAAAACTATATCTAAAGTTCCTATTATAGCTACAAGGTCTGCAATCATGTGATTTTTAGCCATATAAGGAATAGCTGAAATGTGCACAAAAGAGGGTGTTCTCACTCTCAATCTCCATGGCTTATTTGAACCATCACTTACTACATAAACTGATAATTCACCTTTGGGAGATTCTATAGCTGCAAATGCTTCACCGGGTGGCACTACAGGAACATCAGCACCTCTAAAAATAACCCCTTTCTTAGGGACAGGCTTTGGCTCAGGTTTTTTAATTTTTTCAGGCATTAAAAGATCAGGAGCATTTTCAGCAAGAACGGGTTCTCCTTCGGTTTCGGGTAACTTGTCCAGACACTGTCTGATGATGAAATTAGACTGCCTCAACTCCTCCATTCTCACACGGTATCTATCGTAGGTATCCCCATTTTTACCTGTAGGAACAACAAAATTAACTTCTCCATAAGCATCGTATGGTCTAAATTTTCTTACATCATAATAAACTCCGGAACCTCTAAGACATGGACCTGTTAATCCAAGATTTATAGCATCCTCTGGTGGAACAACTGCTATCCCTTTGGTTCTCTTTAGCCAAATTCTGTTAACATCAATCAAGGTTTCATAATCATATATTCTCGAAGGAAACTCCTCAGTAAATTTATAAAGATCGTCTATAATCTCCTGAGTAAAGTCTTGTCTTACTCCTCCAACCCTTACATAGGTGTGAGTAAGCCTTGCTCCGCATATTTTTTCATAAATATTTAAAAGCCATTCTCTATCTCTAAAGCAGTACAAAAATACTGTCATAGCTCCTATATCAAGTGCGTGAGTAGCAAGCCAAAGAAGATGGTTACAAATTCTTGCCATTTCACAGGCTATTGTTCTTAAAAGCTTTGCTCTTCTCGGTACCTCTAAATTCATAAGTTTTTCAAAAGCTAAAGCAAAAGCAGTATTGTTAGCTGCTGAAGCTATATAATCTAAACGGTCACTTAAAACTATGGCTTGATTGTAATTTAAATTTTCTCCTAATTTCTCAACTCCTCTATGAAGATAACCTATTATAGGTGTGCAGTTAACAATAGTCTCTCCCTCAAGTTCTAAAAACAACCTAAGAACTCCGTGAGTTGAAGGATGCTGAGGTCCCATATTAAGATAAAATGGTTCTTCCCATTTCTCTCCATTTACCTGTTTTTTGTTAATCTCAAGATATGTAGCCATATTCCTTCCCTTTATCTTTTATATTTTTGTGCTATTTTTTTATATGTCTCCCATTCTTGCTCTTCTTCTAAATAAAGAGGATAATCCTTTCTTAAGGGGTGCCCCTCCCAATCATCAGGCATAAGCACTCTCTTCAAATTTGGATGCCCTTTAAACTTAATACCAAACATGTCGTAACACTCTCTTTCAAAGAAGTCAGCAGTTCTCCATAAAGGTGTAACTGAATGATGCCAGCAATCTTCCTCTGGGATTCTTACCTTCAATCTTAAAAGAACTTTGGTGTCCAGATTATACAAATGATAAACTACTTTAAAACGTTCTTCAAAATTTTTTTTGGGATAATTTAAATAATCTACTCCACAGAGATCGATTAAATATTTAAATCCCTTTTCCTCTTTTAGATATTTTATAAAATCCACAAAACCATTTCTTTTACAAATTAAAGTTGGATAATCTTTTTCCTGAACTTCTATAACTACTGATGAGAACTTCTCTTTTAGTTCATTTAATAACTCTTCCATCTTTTATCTCCAAAATCCCCATTTTTTAGCTTCTCTTTTTATTTTCTGCTGAAGAGTCAATAAACCAAAAAGAAGAGCTTCAGGTCTTGGTGGACAACCGGGAATATAAACATCTACAGGTAAAAATTTATCTGCTCCTTGAGCAACAGAATATGTTTTAAAAATACCACCAGAACAGGCACAACTACCCATAGCAATAACATACTTAGGTTCTGGCATCTGATCATAAACTCTTCTAACAATAGGAGCCATTTTTTTAGTAACTGTTCCTGCAATAATAAGAACATCTGCTTGACGAGGAGTAGCTCTGAAAATAATTCCATATCTGTCGAGGTCAAAATGACTTGCTCCTGTTGCCATCATTTCTATAGCACAACAGGCAAGACCAAAAGTTACAGGCCACATAGAACCTGCTCGAGCCCAATTAATAATTTTGTCAATTGGGCTTATAACTACTGGTGTTCCTGGAACTTGCCTAATACCTGGTGCTATTTCAACTGTATCTTTTTCTATTCCCATTTTAACGCTCCCTCACTCCAAGCATAAATATATGCTATTAAAAGCATCACTACAAATACACTTATCTCTACAAAACCAAACCATCCTAATTCTTCAAAAATCACAGCCCAAGGATAGAGAAAAATTATTTCCACATCAAAGACAAGAAATATCACAGCTATTAAATAAAATCTCACTCTAAAAGGTATCCTTGCATCACCTGAGGGGTCAAGTCCACATTCATAGGGAATCAATTTTTCAGAATGGTATCTCCTTAATCCTAAAATAAGATTGATTCCTATAAGTGCTACACCAAGCACTAAAAGAATTAGTGCAAAAAGAAAAAAGTTAAAATATGGTCCCATTTCTACTGCTCCTCTTTTTTAGGTTTTGCTTGAGGTTTAGGTTTTGGCTTAGCTTCTACTTTTTTCACTTCCAGAGCTTTATTAGGACATGCACTCACACAAAAAGGCATATCCCCTTTTATTATTCTATCATAGCAAAGATCACATTTATTAATTGTACCGGTATTAAAATTAAACTTGGGAACCCCCCAAGGACAAGCCTCTACACAATTTCTACATCCTACACAAAGTTCCATATTAAATGTTACCGCTCCATCTTTAATATCTATTGCTCCAACAGGACAGGCTGCCCCACATTGGGGTTTTTTACAATGCATACATGAAAAGTAATAAAACTTGTCTCCAACTTTATAAATTCCACAATTGCTTACACCAAAATGATTCTCTGCACAAGCTTTTACACAACTCTCACAACCATCACAAATTTCAAAATTATGAACAATTTTATAACTCATATATCTACCCTGATCATGAAGATTTTTATTATTTGCAATTTTCATTTTACTAAACAAAAAAGTCAAGTTGAAAAATAGAGATTATGTTCCGCATTTATTTTATCTCTTATTAGAAATTACTATTTTTTATCTGTTTTTCTTAAATTTTCTTCTCTTTTTTATCTTATCTTAACTATTTAGCGCTACATTTTTTGAAAAAATTATAATGTCTTCATTTTCGCTATTTTGAATCATATAACAAAAATCTTCCAAACACAAAAACAAAAGGGACAAAAAATAGTATACAACCCCTAAAAGCTTTTCATTTTCTTCTTTATTTAATTTTTCCTCTATGAGTTCTTTAAATGAAAAAGATATCTTTTTTTCAAGATAATCCTTCAAACTTTCTAAATAAAACTCAATTGAATATGCGGAAAAATTTTTAAGTATTTCTTCTTTTACCCCTTCTCTTTTCAAAACAGACAAAATAGCTCTCAAAATTAAACCCTTCTGCCCAAGCCCCAAAAAATTCTTATTATCAAAGTTATCTAAAACATCTTCTGAAACCTTGGTTAAAAATATTTTCTCAAACAAAATCCTTTCTAAGGAAAGGGCTCTGTAGTAGTTGGGTCTTTTTTCCATTAAGTTTTCTTTTAAATTGCTCTCTTCTAAATCTTCTGAATTTTCTTTGTTTACACTATTAATATTCAATAACAAGCAACTTTTAAAATAGATAGCTTCAGAAAGCTTTATCAAAAATTCCATAAATATTTCATTTATATTCTGTAAGTAAATATACCTTTTAGCAGAAATTACTATACTGGAAAGATTTAAATCTATTAATTCGGTTC
>JAGGXL010000138.1 GCA_021163085.1 Thermodesulfobacterium sp.
ATCCTAAGATTGCAGCAAAGATTATTTATAAACCTATGGATCCATTTTCAGGAATAGTTTTTATAAATAAAGGAAGTAAGGATAAACTCTCACCTCAAATGCCTGTTATTGCTGGTGTAGAAGGTAGAGGCGTAGCTTTAGTAGGACAGGTTGTTAAAGTCTACAGAAGCTGGAGTAAGGTAATCCTGATAACTGATCCTTTATTTTCAGCTGATGTTAAGGTGGAGAGAACAGGCGATAGAGGTATTTTGGTAGGAAAAGCTGAAAAATATTGCAGTCTTCAATATTTACCTTCTACCTCTCAAATTAAACCAGGAGATGAGATTTTAACCTCTGGACAAGATGCTCTTTTTCCTCCAGGATTATTAATAGGAAAAGTAGTATCTGTGAAGCGAGATCCTGTTCAGAGGATGTTTAAATCTGCAGAAGTTAAGCCAACAGTAGATCTTTATAATCTTGATCTGGTTTTTGTTTTGTTAAAATTGCCGGAAATCCCTTTATAAAATGAATGCCAAAGAATTTTTAACTGTTGTATTACCACTTTTTGTAGTAGCATTATTTTTTAAGTTGTACTTCTCGGCTCTTTTTCTTATTTATCCAGGAGATATTATTTTTGCCCTTGTTTTAACGATTTTAATTTTTAAAAGTTCAGGTATTTTACTTTATACATTTTTGTTTTTCCTGGGTTTATTAGAGGGTTTAGATTTTTTAAATATTGAATTACTTTCTGCAACTTATTTCGTTCTTTTGGGAATACTGATTAATCATTTAAGAAAATATTTAACTTTTGAAACCTTTGAATCAAAGATACTTATTTGGATTTTAAGCATTCTTACATTTCTTATATTTAGATACATAGTATATTTTTGTAACCTTAATGTTCCTATAGACTGGATGTGGATTTTAAATTTAGCTGTAAAAAGCTTTTATTATGTTTTTACGACTTTTTTGTGGGTGTTAATTTTTTATAAAATACTAAGTAATTTTCTTTATAAAAGGTTATGAAAAGATTTGATCCTAACGATTTCCTTATAAGAGATTTTTTTAAAACAAAACAAAAAATTCTAAAAGGAATTTTTTGGGAAAAAAGATTATTTTGGGCCAAATTTTTGATTATTTTTTCATTTACGATTTTATGGTTTAGATTTTTCTATCTTCAGGTTGTTAAATCTTCTTATTATTATAGGAAAGCTAAAGAAAGGTCAGTTGTAAGTTATGTGATTAAAGCACCAAGAGGAGAGATTGTAACTTCAGATGGAGTAATTGTTGCTACAAACAGAGCAGTATTTCAACTTTATTTAGATCCTGAACTTATAAAAGATAAAGAAGATGAAGTTTTATACAAGCTGAGCAAGATTTTAAAAGAAGACTTTGGGATACTTAAAGAAAGATATTATTTAGCCAAAAAGACTTTTTTGGGAAGAGTTCTTATAAAAAGAAATCTTAATTGGGACGAAGTAGCTAAGATAATGGTTAGGAGATATTATCTTCCAGGTGTTAAGGTAGAGGTGGAAGCAGAAAGATATTATCCATACGGAGAGATGTACTTTCATCTTATAGGATATATTTCAAAAATTACCATGGAAGAATATAAAAAGTTAAGAGAAAAAGGCTATTCTATGGAGGATTACATTGGAAGAGCAGGAATAGAAAGAGTTTTTGAAAGAGAACTTAAAGGTAAAAATGGAGCTATAGAAATTGAAAGAGATGCCTACGGAAGATTGGGAAAAGTAATTGATCGCATGAATCCTATACCAGGTAATAATTTGATTTTAACAGTAAATCATAAATTACAGGCTAAAGCTTATGAACTTCTAAAAGAAAAAAGGGGAGCTTTAATTGCTCTTTCTCCTCAAGATGGAAGTGTGCTTGCTATGGTTAGTTCACCTTCTATTAATCCTCAAAAATTTATTGATGGTTTTACCAAAGAAGAATGGGTAAAAATAAATCAAGATCCAGATAAACCCTTTTTAAATCGCGTTTTGCAGCCTTATCCTCCTGGTTCTACTTACAAAGTAATTACTGCCATCGCCGGACTTGAAGCTGGAGTTATTAAAAGTGTGAATGATACTGTTTTTTGTCCGGGATATTATAAATTTAAAAACCGCACTTTTAGATGTTGGAAGCCAGAAGGGCATAAAAGTGTCAATTTAATTAAAGCTATTGCCTATTCTTGTGATACTTATTTTTATACTGTAGCTTCTAATCTTGATATAGACTATTTAGCAGAAGTATCAAGGAAATGGGGACTTGGTAAACCCACAGGTTTGGGATGGAATGAAGAAAAATCAGGATTTGTCCCAGATAGAGCATGGAAAGAGAAGACCTTTAAAGAACCCTGGTATCCAGGAGAAACCATAATTACGGGAATAGGGCAGGGATACTTGCTTGTCACTCCTTTACAAATGGCAAGAGTTTATATGGCAATAGCTAATGGAGGTTATTTATATAAACCTTATGCGGTAAAAAAAATAAAAAGGGTTAACGGAAGTGTTATTGAGATAACTCCCCAGATAGAAAAACATCTGAATTTAAATTCACAGTATTTAGAATGGATAAAAGAAGGGCTTTTAGAAGCTGTTAAAATAGGGACAGGTAAAGGAGCTTTTATTCCTGGCCTTCTCGTAGCAGGAAAAACAGGAACAGCTCAAGTGGTGAGTTCAACTGCTAAAATTAAAAAAACTAAGTCCTTAGAACATCACGCTTGGTTTGTAAGTTATGCCGGTTGGTCTCAGCCTCAGATAGTTTCGGCAATATTAGTAGAACACGGAGGGCATGGAGGATCTGTAGCAGCACCTATTGCACAAAAACTTTATAAAACATATTTTGGCATAGAAGAGTCTAAAGAGAATATTACGAAAATTCCTGAGTGAGATTAATAAATGGGAAACAAAAGTATAAAAGGGAATTTTAGCGAAATATTTTTAGGAACTTTGATAGTTTTTGTTCTTGCACTTTTTGGAATTTTAAATCAATGGATAATAGCAGGAACTTCTACCTTGTTTTGGAAAAATTTATTTTGGCATTTAACTGGTTTTACAATTTTAATCTTTTTAACCTTTCTGGTGGATTATAGAAAAATTCCTGTTCAGATAATCTGGTATATTTACTTGGTTTTACTCTTTGTCCTGTTTATTTCGTTTATTTTAAAGAAAAGATGGCTTAGCTTAGGATTTGCTGTTTTTCAGCCTTCGGAGTTTGTAAAACCTGTTTTGGTATTACTTATAAGTTTAATAGCTTCTAAGGAACCCACTCCTTATCTTAAAATAAAGACTTTATTGAAGCTCCTGGCAACAATTATAATTCCTTTAAGCCTTATTTTACCTGTAGACTTAGATTATACCCTTATAATGATGGTTATGTTTATGAGTTTTCTTCTTTTTATAGGTATACCGAAAAGGATTATCATTGCTTTCGCACTTATAGGATTAATAGTTGGTTTGGTAGTTTGTCCTTTAGTTTGGAAGAATCTTAAACCTCATCAAAAGGGAAGAATTTACGGGTATTTAAATCCGGAAAAATACGCTAAAACATGGGGTTACCAATTAAATCAAGCTCTCATTGCTATAGGTTCAGGTGGTATTTGGGGCTATGGTTTTAAAAAAGGCTGGTCTACGAGACTTAATTATCTTCCTGCTAAACACACAGATCTTGCCTTTGCAGTTTGGGCAGAAACTTGGGGGTTTA
>JAGGXL010000189.1 GCA_021163085.1 Thermodesulfobacterium sp.
ATTTAAGTATTTTTGAGTATTTTAAAGAGGTTTGCTTTTTGTTTTATATGCTATTTCACACTGTTTGTAAATGTAATTTTTATCGGCAAATTTTAAAAAAATTAAAATTTGCCGATAAAAATTAATAAAAAAAAATATTTTTAAAAAAGATTAAAAAATAAAAATAGGGGGGTAGAAATGAAA
This sequence comes from Thermodesulfobacterium sp., assembly GCA_021163085.1. Lineage (GTDB taxonomy): Bacteria > Desulfobacterota > Thermodesulfobacteria > Thermodesulfobacteriales > Thermodesulfobacteriaceae > Thermodesulfobacterium. Next base: position 184 of record JAGGXL010000189.1, read on the forward strand.
AAAAGATGTTTTAAAAAATAAAAATAAAAATAAGGGGGGATAGAAACGAAAAAAAAAGATTAAAAAATAAAAATAAAGGGGGATAGAAATGGCTGAAGAAAAAAAATTGGGAATTAAATCTAAGGGCTTAGCTAAACCAGAAGAGCATCCTAAAGAAATAGTTGAAGATGTTTCTCTTAAAAGAGAAAAAGCTAAAAAACTTGCTCAGGAAAAAGCTCGTGCTCGAACTCTTGCTAAACAGCAGCAAATAGCTGAAAGAATAGCTGCAGCGTCAGAAGAACTTGCTTCAGCTATTGAAGAATCAAGTGCTGCTGCAGAAGAACTCAATCGTTCTATGGAACAGATTGCTGCTGGTGCTGAAGAAGCAAGTGGTGCTGCTGAACAAATTCGTGCGTCTGTAGTTCAAATAGAAAAGGGCTCTACAAGAATAGCTCAAAATGCTAAACAGAATTTAGAAAAAGTTAAAAATGTCAAAAATTTGATCGAAGGTACTGTTTCTCAAATTGAACTTTTAATTGAAGGTGTTCATAATGCCTCTGAAGCCGCTCTTGAAACTTCTAAACTAATAGAGGAACTTGAGAAACAATCTGAGGAAATAGGAAATATTGTTCAAGCAGTGGTGAGGATTGCCGATCAAACCAATTTATTAGCTTTAAATGCAGCTATTGAAGCGGCTCGTGCAGGGGAACACGGAAGAGGTTTTGCAGTAGTAGCTGATGAAGTTAGAAATCTTGCTGAGACTTCGGAGAAAAGTGCTCGAGATATAAGAGAATTAGTGGCGGAAATTCAAAATTCAGTAAGAACAGTAGTAGATGAAATTACTCAAATAAGCAATAATGCTAAAAATGAGGCTGAAAAAGGGAAAACAATAAGAGAAGAATTACAAAATATAACTCAAAAAATGGATGAGTTTTTAAAAGCTACTGAAGAAATAGTAAATGTAGCAAATAGGTCTTTGGATGAAGCAAGAAACTTTTTGAAAAGTGCAGAACAAATTGCTACAGCAGCGGAAGAACTTGCTTCTTCAGCAGAAGAAGCAAGAAAAGGAACAGAAATGCAATCCAAAGCATTAGGTGAGATGTCGGTAGCTGCTCAAGAATTAGCACAGGTAGCCGAAGAATTGAAAACTTCTACAGATACTAAAAAATCTGCTGAAGAAGTAGCTGCTATGGCAGAGGAGCTTTCTGCTAATATAGAAGAAACAAGTACAGCTGCTCAGGAACTTGCTCAGGCTATTGATCAAATAAAAACCGCTTCAGAACTTCAAGCTAAAGAAGCTCAAAATGCGGGTGAAATAGCAGAAAGACTTGTAGCTTCTGCTAAACAAATAGAAGGTAGAGCAGATCAGCTTGTAAAAGATTGTGAAGAGGTCAGAAAATTGTTAAATGAAAATAAAATTAATATAGAGAGCATGATTGAAAATATTAAACAATCTGCTGAAGATAATTTAAAAACTTTGGAAAATATAAAAACTTTAGAAAAACATACCAGGAAGATTGAAAAAATAGTTGAGGTTATTATGAATGTAACAATTTTAACTAATATGCTTGCTGTAAGCGGTTCTATCGAAGCAGCTCGAGCAGGAGAATATGGTAAAGGTTTTTCTGTAGTAGCAAGTGATATAAGAAATCTTGCTACAGAATCAGCGGAAAATGCAGATAAAATTAAAGATTTGGTAAGAAATTTACAAGATATAATTAATGTATGTATGCAAGAAATAGAACTTGCAGCTAAAACTGCTAAAGGGGAAGCAGAAAAATCAAAGGTAGCCTCTCAGTTTTTTATTAGAATAGAAGAAGATATAGAAGATACACTTAAAGCTATTGCAGAAAGTTTAGAGCTTGCTCAGGAATCCTTAAAGGCTATTGAAGAAGCTAAAAAGGCTATAGATCAAATTGCCTCTGCAGCTGAAGAAGCTGCTAAAGCTGTTGCAGAAGCAGCTGCAGCCGCAGAAGAACAGGCCAGAGGAATTCAAGAACTTTCTCAGGCGATAGAAGAGATAGCTTCTCTTGCTGATGAATTGCAGAGTATGTAAAAAGGGGGATAAAAAATGGGAAATCAAATAGTTACTTTTCAATTAGGAAAAGAAATATTTGGTATAGATACTAACTTAATAAAAGAAATTATAAGATATCCAGAAATTACCGAGGTTCCCAAGGCCCCAAAATATTTAAAAGGTCTGGCTAATTTAAGAGGAATTATTATCCCAGTTATTGATACTCGTATTAAGCTGGATATTTCTGATATAGAAATTACTCCTCATACCAGGGTATTAATCTTAGATATAGGTAAAACTTTTTTGGGATTAATAGTAGATCAGGTTAAAGGAGTAATAGATGTAGAGGAGGATGAAGTTGAACCACCTCCTCAAGTTTTATCTTCTGGAATAGAAAAAGAATATATTTCTGGAGTTATAAAGAAAAACGGTCAACTTATTCTTAAACTTAATTTGGAAATTTTATGTAAAATTGAGATAACTGCTTCAGAAACTAAAAGAAGCACTCAAATATTCAAAGAGGAAAAGGAAGAAGAAAAAAAGCATATAGAGGAAGTTCAATTAGTTACTTTTTCAATTGCTGGGGAAGAATATGCCTTTCCTATAGAAATAGTAAAGGAAATTTTAAGAGTAGGTAATATTACTGAAGTTCCAGAAACTCCTGAATATATTCTTGGGATTTTGGTTGTAAGAGATATTTTACTTCCTGTAATAGATTTGAGAAAATTATTCGGTTTTTCAGATTTGGCCAGAGATGTAAATCAAGAAGTAGATAAAATTTTAAAAGAACACGAAGATTTTGTAAAAGACTTTAAAAATTCCATAGAAACAGGAAGTTCCTTTAGAGGTGAACTTGATCATAATAAATGTAGCTTTGGTTTGTGGATGAAAAAATTTGTTACTTCAAGTGAAAAGATAAATCAAGCTATTGAATTTATGAAAAAAGACCATCAATTTTTTCATGAACTGGCTAAAACAACTTTACAAAAGGTTAAAGAACATGATAAAGAATCAGCCTTGCAACTTTTTGAAAGTGACATAACACCTGTATTTGAAAGATTAAAAGGGCATTTTGAAAATTTAAAGGAAGCTATTTTTGAAGACATTAAAGAAGATCAAAGAATTTTGGTACTGGAAATTTTTAATATCCCTGTAGGTATTTTAGTAGATAAAATAAAACAAGTAATTAGAGTTCCAAAAGATTTTATAGAAAAACCGCCTGAGATTTTAAAAACTGAAAAAAGTGATAATTTAAAAGGTATAGCAAAATTAGAAGAAGGAAAAAGAATAATTATGCTTATTTCTGAAGAAAGTTTACTTGACAAAAAAATTATTGAGGAGTTGAAAGAAATGATAAAACAAGAAGAGAAATTAGAAAAAGAAACTACTACAGTTACAGAAGAAATTCAATTAGTTACCTTTAAACTTGCTGATGTTGATTTTGCTATTCCTATAGAAGATGTTCAGGAAATTAACAGAGTGGAAAGTATAACTTCAGTTCCAAGGGCTCCTTATTTTGTAGAAGGTGTTATGAATCTTAGAGGAAATGTAATCCCTGTTATTGATTTAAGAAAGAGATTTGAAATGGAATTTCGCCCATACGATGAAACAACAAAAGTAATTATAGTAAAATTGCAAGAGAAATTAGTTGGTTTTGTAGTAGATTCGGTTTCTGAGGTTTTGAGAGTTCCAAAGGATAGTTTAGAGACTCCACCAGAAATTATTGCTGAAAATATAGATACTCGTTTCATTAAAGCAATTTGCAAACTGGAA
>JAGGXL010000124.1 GCA_021163085.1 Thermodesulfobacterium sp.
AAAATGTTGAAATAGCAGAAAAACACTTTTCAGAGGCTTTAAAGTTTGTTTCAACCAAGGAAAAGAAAAGCCTATACTATTACTTGGGAATTTGTAAAGCTCAACTGAGTGAATATAACTCAGCTATTGAATATTTAAAAAACTCAAAAATTTTCAACCACAATACTTATTTTTATCTTGGTTTTTCTTTTTTCCAGAAAAAAGACTATTTGAAAGCAAAGGAAAATTTGGAAAAATCCCTGGAATTTAAATTACCTTTAGAGGAAAAGATTCCAATAGTTCTTTATCTTGGTCATACGTATAAAGAATTGAAAATGTATGAATCTGCTATAGAGCTTTGTAAAGAAATAGCTGAAAAGGTCTTTATTGAGCAAATATTTAATTTGATGGGGACTTGCTATTTTAAGTTAAAGGCTTATGATAAAGCAATTGAATATTTTAAAAGAGCAATTTTGCTTGATCCTTTTTCTGCTATTGATTATGCAAATTTGTGTTTAAGTTTAAAGGCATTAAATAGAAAAAAGGAAGCGATATATTATGGTAAAAAAGCTTTGGAACTTGATCCAGAACTTGAGTTTGTAAGAAAAGCATTAAAGGAAATGGAAAATGATTAGACAAGAGGATTTAAAAGAAATTAATTCAGAAAATGTAAAAATTTTTTTGATAAAGAATGGTGGTTCAAATGAAAGGTTTTTACAATTAGAAGAGTTTGTTAATAATTTGAAAAAATATTTACCTTTAAGAGTAGAAATTAAAGAAGAAGAGTTACTTGCTTATCCTGCTTTGAAGTTGACAGACAAAGAGGAAAAAGTTCAAATTTATTATTTAGCAATTCCTGAAGGAAGTGAGTGGGAACCATTTTTGAATGCGTTAAAATCAATTTCCCAAAATAAAGATTTTTTAAGTGAAAATGAAGTAAAAAGAATTAAAAATATAAATAAGCAGGTTGAGGTTAAAATTTTTATTACTCCATTTTGTCCTTTTTGTCCTGCAGTGGTTGATAAGGCAAACCAGATAAGTATTGCTCATAATTTAATAAAAACATTTATAATTGATGCTACATCTTATCCGGATTTGGTTCAGAAATATAAAGTTACAGCTTCTCCAACGGTTATCATTAACGAAGAGTATATTTTGGTAGGAGAAGAGGCAAAAGAGAAGTTACTTGAATTTGTTGAAAAAGCCGGAGAATCTAAATACGATGAAGAGGTTTTAAAAAATCTACTTAAACAAGCTCAGGCTGAACGGGTTATAGAACTTTGTGAAAAGGATGAAGAGTGTCTTTATTCTTTGGTAGAATTGTTAAAATCTCCAGAGCTTTTTACAAGAATAGGGGTTATGCACGTACTGGAAGAAATGGTTGAAAAAGGGCAAAATGTAGAAAAAGTTTTACCTCATCTCATAGAAATTCTTCATCAAGTAGAAGAAGAAAGAGACAAGGGAGATATAATTTATTTATTGGGATTAATTGGTAACCCAGAGATTATATTTGAAATTGAAAAAGCAGTAAAAGATGAGCCACCTCTAATAAAAGAAATTGCTGAGGAAGCTATAGAGAGCATAAAACAGAGACAACAATATCATTAATTTTTTTATCTTTATATATTTCATTTTCAAATTTTGATTGTGTTTTGTTGAAAGATAAAAGTTTTTCAATGCTGAACCAGTTATTAGGAAGGCGTCTAAATTTATTTCACAATGATTTTATAAAGACAGGTACTATTGTTTCTGGAATTCTCACTTGTTTCAGTGCAGTTTGGGCTTGGGTTAAAAATTAGACAAAAAGCGACTTTAAATTTGGAGAAAGTAATTTTATTTATTATTTTATATTTCTGAAAAAGATTTTGCAAAGATTCTTTACAGAACAAGGCAGGTTACTGGAGGTGCCGGGGCCCGGAATCGAACCAGGGACACGCGGATTTTCAGTCCGCTGCTCTACCGACTGAGCTACCCCGGCGACCAGTAATAAAATTTAAAATAATTTTTATCATTTGTCAAGAGATTTAAAAGGCTTTCATTGTTATTTCAAACAGCTTATCATATGTCCCAGTTTTTCTTTTTTAGTTTTTAAATAATTATAGTTCTCTGGTCTCGGAGGTATCTCCAGTGGAACTCTCTCCACCACTTTCATTCCGTATCCTTCAAGTCCGACTATTTTTCTTGGATTATTAGTCATAAGTCTCATTTGTTTTACTCCGATATCTCTCAAAATTTGGGCTCCAATTCCGTAATCTCTCAAATCTGGTTTGAATCCAAGAGCTAAATTAGCTTCTACTGTATCTTTTCCCTCATCCTGGAGTTTGTAGGCTTTAAGTTTATTCAAAAGCCCTATTCCTCTTCCTTCCTGCCTAAGATAGAGAATTACACCTTTTCCTTCTTTTCCAATTAATTCCATAGCTTTTTTTAACTGTGGTCCACAGTCACATCTAAGGGAACCAAAAACATCACCTGTAAGACACTCAGAATGCACCCTTACAAGAACTGGATTTTCGTCTATCTCTCCCATTACTAAAGCTATATGAGTTGCTTTATCAATAAAATTTGAATAGGCAATAA
>JAGGXL010000048.1 GCA_021163085.1 Thermodesulfobacterium sp.
AAATTTTATTGGAGCAGAAGACAAAATTATTATGACAGTGCCTCCTGGAGAGGAACATGGTCTCTTGACGGAGGAGCTCTTGCTCAGCAAGGATGTCATTTTGCAGATATGATAACTTACTTAGGAGGAAAAATTGAAAGTGTTTTTGCTAAAATGGGGACATATCTTGTAAATATTGAAGCAGAAGACCTTTTAGTAGGAATTATTAGATTTAAAAACGGAGCTCTTGGAACTATAGAAGCTACAACCTGTGCAAGACCTAAAGATATAAAAGCAGAAGTAGTTATTCTTGGTGAAAAAGGCTCAGCTATTCTCGGAGGCTTTGCTATGAATAGATTAGATTATCTTGCTTTGGAAGATATAGAAAATCCTCAGTCTTTAATAAAAGGGTTTACAGAAAATCCAGCCCATCCTCTTGGATTTTCTCATTATAGTTATATCAAATCAGCTATTAAATTTTTCAAAACAGGAAAAAAGGACCCCTTTTTAGCAGTAGGAGAAGATGCGTTACCTTCTCTTGAATTAATAATAGGTTTTTATGAATCTGCTGAAAGAGGAAAAGAAGTATTTTTCCCTTTTTATTCCAGATTTTGTAAACTTGGAAAAGGGGTATAAAAAATGAAAAAAATTCCCTTGCTTGATCTGAGAAGAAATTTCGAGGAAATAGAAGACGAGGTTTTAAAAGGAATAAAAGATGTTTTTACTTCTATGAAAGTGTTAAATGGACCAAATTTACAGGCTTTTGAGAAAGAATGGGCTGAATATTTAGGAGTAAAATATGCTTTTGGCTGTAGTTGTGGGACTTCAGCTCTTTTAATGGCTTTAATTTCTCTTGGAATTGAAAAGGAAGATGAGGTTCTGGTGCAGGCAAATGGATTTATAGCAGATCTTGAAGCTATATACTTTGCTGGAGCAAAACCTGTTTTTCTTGAGGTAGATCCTAAAACCTTTGGACCTGATCTTGAAGATCTTAAAAGAAAAATTACCCCTAAAAGTAAAGCGCTACTTTTAATTCACATGTATGGACATCCCTGCGAAATGGATGAGATTGTTGAAATATGTGAGAAATACGGACTTATCTTGATAGAAGATGCTTCTCATGCTCACGGTGCAGAATACAAAGGTAAAAAAGTAGGAACCTTTGGTAAGATCGGATGTTTTAGTTGCGGCCCAGTTAAAAATCTTAATGCTATTGGGGATGCAGGAGTTATGGTAACAAATGATGAAAAAATTGCCTATAAACTCAAATATTTGAGGGTTCATGGTCAGGTACAAAAAAATTATTCTTATTTTCCAGGATTTAATTCTCGTTTAGATGAAATCCAAGCCGTAATTCTCAGAGCAAAGTTAAAAACTCTTGATGCTAAAAATGAAAAAAGAAGAGAGATTGCAAAATATTATACAGAGAAGCTCTCTCAAATTCCTGAACTTTCTCCTCCCCCTATTGATCCTCCTTATAAAAAAAGCGTTTATCATCGCTATATGATAAGAACATCAAAAAGGGATAAATTGGCTGAATTTTTAAAGAAAAAAGGTATTGGAATAGGCTATTACTATCCTATACCTCTTCACAAACAGAAAGCCTATCTTGAATTTTTCAGCAAACCCTATGAACTCCCTGTTGCTGAAAAACTTGCCCAAGAATTACTTGCTATCCCGCTGTATCCAGAATTACATCAAGATGAAATTGAGTATATCTTAGAATCCATTTTTGAGTTTTTCCAAAAAAATTATTAATTATGAAAAAAAATCTCATTTCAGTTGTAATACCTGTTCACAACGAAGAAGGAAACATTGAACTGGTCTATAAAGAAACAAAAACTGTGATGGAAAAGATTAAAAAAGAAAAAGGCTATGAATACGAAATTATTTTTGTAAATGATGGAAGCACAGATAAAACCTTAGAAATATTAAAAAATATAAAAATGCATGATAAAAATTTAAGAATTTTAAACATGGATCATAACAGAGGAGAAGCAGCAGGACTTACTGCAGGTTTTCAGCTGGCAAAAGGAATGTACATTTTTACTATGGATGGTGATGGACAAAATGATCCCAAATATTTTGAAGAGTTTCTCTCAAAACTTGAAAAAGGCTACAAGGTTATAACTGGTTATCGGCTAAAAAGAAAAGAGCCTTTGTTCAGAAGAAAAATTCCCTCCAGGATTGCAAACAAATTAATTAGTATTGTTACTGGACTAAAGGTAAGAGATAATGGTTGTTCTTTAAAAGGTTATGTAGCAAATATTCCAAAGCGAGTTCAAATCCCCCATGGATTTCACCGGTTTTTACCTGCTCTTTTTAGAGTGAAAAATGAAGAAGTTCTTGAAATACCTGTTTTAGACAGAAAAAGGTATTGGGGAAAATCTCATTATGGTTTAAAAAGAACTTTTGAAGTTTTAAGAGAGCTTATAACTTTCCCTTTTGCAATAAAAAATCCTATTTTTTTTGAAAAATTTTTTAAATTCGCATTTATTTTTAATATATGCACCAGCTTGCTTTTTGGTTTGTGGACACTTTCTAACCCAAAT
>JAGGXL010000164.1 GCA_021163085.1 Thermodesulfobacterium sp.
AGCAAGATATTTATTTTTCAGGTGGCGTCACAGTTTAGCTCTTGTAAACAAAACTGCTTTGGCATTGGGAATGGCTTGTTTAACCGGACTTTTAGCCCAGATAAAAATATTTCTTCCCTGGACCCCTGTACCAATCACCGCTCAGACTTTCGCTGTATTATTGGCTGGAGTTCTTCTTGGTAGAGGGTGGGGAGGAATAAGTCAAGCAATATATGTAGTAATGGGTGTAGCTGGCATTCCCTGGTTTGCTAATTTCACTGGAGGATATAGTGTTCTTTTTGGTCCTACGGGAGGATATTTAATTGGTTTTATCTTAGCTGCTTTATTTATTGGACATTTCACCGATAGCTATATTAAAGCAAGAGGATTTCTTTCTATGTTTGGGTTAATGGTATTTGCAAATTTTGTCCTTATACATGGAGTGGGACTATTACAGTTAGGGCTATGGTTTTACATAACCAAGGCTACTGGATTAACTCTTTTGAAGCTATTTGAGATGGGAACCATTCCATTCATTGTTGGGGACATAATTAAAATTGTGGGTGCGGCAGCATTGGCAAAAGCTATTACTCCCAAGGAATCTTACAATGGTGAAGCGGATGCCCAGAGGGCAAAGAAATGGCGAATATTTTAAAAATTCGAGCTCACCATCTTTTATGTATTCAGGGATTTCAAGGATATGGTTATAGTAAAGATTTCGTAAAGAATATGACCGAAGTGATTAAGAATATAGATTCAAATCCTGAAGTAGAAATAATTGCCGAATGCGACATTATCTGTTCTTGTTGCCCTCACAATGTAGGAGGAGTATGTCAAAAAGAGCTTAATTCTGCTCAAAAGGTTAAAGATATGGATATACAAGTTTTAAGAAAATTAAATTTAAAAGATGGAACAAGAGGTAGAGCTAAAGATTTTCTTTTACTTGTAAATACAAAACTTAAGAATAGTCTTGATGTTCAAGATATATGTGGCAAGTGTGAATGGAGAAAGAAATGTCTCTGGTTTATTTCACGAGGTAAACCAGATGATAATTAGGTGTTTATTAAGTGAGGTGAAATATGAAGGTCACCATTATTTATGATAATACAAGCACAAAACCTGATTTGAAAGCTGATTGGGGATTTTCAGCACTTGTGGAAATTAAAGAAAGAAAGATTCTTTTTGATACAGGAGCAGATGGAGATATTTTACTTTCCAATATGGAAAAGCTTAAAATCAATCCTCAAGATATTGAAGACATTTTTATCTCCCATCTTCACTGGGACCATACAGGTGGTTTATCGTCTTTTCTTCAGTTGAATAATAAAGTAAAACTTTGGGTTCCTTCTTATCTTTCTGAAGAAAGAAACGTGGGAGAAGTTGTTGAAGTAAAGATACCCACAAAACTTTATGAAGGGGTTTACTCTACAGGTGAACTTGATGGAATAGAAGAATCCCTCTGTGTTGAGACAGAAAAAGGTATTATGATCATAGTCGGATGTTCACACCCCAAAATGGAACATATCCTTAAGGCAGCTTCCCAATTTGGTAAAGTTTATGGTATTATAGGTGGCTTACATGGTAATAGACCAGAAACATTGAAGGATTTAAGTTTAATATGCGCTACCCATTGCACTCAATATAAATCAGAGATAAAATCTCTTTATGGAGAAAAATATATTGAGGGAGGAGCAGGAAAAATAATTGAGATTGAGTAAAATGAATCTCAAAAGTTTGATTTTGATTGCAATTTTAATTCTAACGACAGCAAGGATTTCATTTTCAGTTCAGGAGAAAAAAAGTCTTCCGGAAGTGACTTTAATCTCTATTTATGATAATTATCAAGTGGACACAAGATTAACAACTGCCTGGGGTTTTGCCACTATAATAAAAACTCCTCAGGAACTAATACTTTTTGATACGGGAGGAAACTCAGAAATTTTGCTTTCCAATATGAAAAAATTAGGTATCACTCCTTTCTCAATCAAGAAAGTAGTTATTTCTCATATTCATGGAGATCATGTAGGTGGATTGGAAGGTTTCTTAGAGAGAAACTCTAATGTCACCGTATTTATTCCGAATTCCTTTCCCCAGTCTGTTAAAAATATGATAGTTCAGAAAGGAGCAAAATTTGTAGAGGTCTCAGCTCCAAGAAAAATTTCTGATTCTATTTACACAACCGGCCAGCTTCCTGGCCCTCCCCAAGAGCAATCCCTGATTATTGATTCCAAAAAAGGATTAGTGGTTATTACAGGTTGCGCTCATCCTGGAATTGTGAATATTGTAAAAAAAGCTAAAAAATTAATGAAAAAAGATAAGGTGTACTTAGTTGTGGGAGGGTTTCATCATCCTCCCATATCTTGTGTTAAAGAATTTAAAGAATTGGGAGTTGAAAAGGTTGCACCATCTCATTGCACAGGTGATTTAGTAAGAGAGGCTTTCAGAAAGGAATATAAGGAAAATTTTATCGAGTACGGAGTAGGAAAAATAGTTGAAATTAATTAAATAAAATACATCAATTTGCACTTCGCCCCGCAGCGGATAAAAAGGAAATCCTTGTCTGCCCCTGCCTGACGGCAGCAGGCGGGGACAGGCAGGAAAGATTTCCCCAAATTGCCTTCCTGTCTGCGTGCGGAAACGCACAGGCAGGCAGCAGATTCTTTTATCCGCTATCTGTTGTATGAAATCGGACCATAAAAACGGGATGTGGCAATAAAAAAGGAAACACTACTTTGTCTTAGCAGAATGGAATCTTAAACAAGAAATGCTTTACATTTATTTTGAAAAGGAACAAAAATTAAGAATGATTAAAAATTATCTTTCGACTCAACCAAGGGCCGAAGGAAAAAATACAAAAATTACTTAAAAATTAGCTGCTCATTTTTATTTTGCATTCAACCACTAAGAAAAGATAAAAATGGCATATTATATTTTTTATATAGCCCCCGTCGTAATAATAGCGTGGCTCATTTGAATTTAAAGCCAAAAAAGTAATAATAAGAATTATTTTGGGTTTTGTAGCTATAGCTACCATTGCGTATGCTGCTACATTGGTAGTATCGGTAATTCCTTATTATGGAAGGCATCTTCATAGATCTTGTATGAAAAAATTAAAGAATATTTAGATAAGAAAGATATTCCCACAGTTGAAAAAGCAATATCAAATTATAATAAAGTTGTAAAAGAGACCGATAATTCCTATGAAGCAGTGATGAGAATGCGGGATATTCTTAGCAAGGACGATGCTGAAAAATAGACTCCTATCAGATCAATGCACCGAACTAAAAGCACCGGACTAAAAATTGCTGGCGTAATTTTCAGTCTGCACAAAAGAGGTTCAACCTTTTTGCGCAGGTTAAAAATGTTAAAGTTTTAGAGAGAAAAAGTTTAAAAAAATTAAAATTTAGCCTTGATTTTTTTTAATTTTTATGATATACCTCTTCTGGAGGGAAGATGAGATTGGATAAGTGTCCTATATGTGGAGGGAAGTTGAAAGTTAGAAAGCTAAAGTGCAGAAGCTGCGGAGTTTCTTTGGAAGGAAGTTTTATTAGCTCACCCATTCTTAACCTGCCCTCTTCTTACCAGGAATTTATTGAGATGTTTGTTTTAAGTAGCGGGAGTCTGAAAGAGATGACAAAAAGATTAGGGGTAAGTTATCCTACAGTAAGGGCAAGATTGGATGAGATAATTTCTGCTTTAAAGAAGGAGATGGAAGAAAGAGAAAAATATAAAAAGGAAATTCTAGAAAAAGTAGAAAAGAAAGAGATTTCTGCAAAAGAGGCAGCAAATATTATTAAAAGCTTATGAGAGAAGATAGAGAAAAAATAAAAAAGATGATGCTTGAAGGAAAGATAAATTCTGATGAGGCAAAGCTTCTTCTTAAAGCTTTAGATGAGTCAGAAAGAAAAAGAGAGAGAATCTTTAAGGAGGTATTAAATCATAAGAGAAAAAGAGAAAAGGCTTTATTGAAAATTTTAGGAGCGTGGTTTTTATTTTTCTTCTTGGCAACATCTTTTCCTTTTTACTTGGGAAAACTTCAATCTTCTAAGTATAGTTTATCCCTGGAGGCTTTGGAATGTTTTCAAAAGACAAATCATTTTCTTAAGGAAGGAGATTACTTAAAAGCAGCTAAATTCTGCAGGAAAGGGATAGAGAATTCTCCAACTTCTTTAGGATACTCTCTTTTAGGAACAATTTATGAGCTTATTTATAAAGAGACAAAAAATGATATTTTTAAAGAGAAGGCACGTGCAGTTTTTGATAAAGCAGAAGATTTGAGGATAAACATAAAGGGAGGTGAAAAAATGAGAGCAATTTTATTTTTATTTATTTTGTTAATAATAATTTTAAGTTTTATAGGGTTGGGGGTACTTTTATTTTATAATCTCTTAGTGAAAAGAGAAGAAAAGGCAAATAAGTCATTTGCAGATATTCAAGCTCAATATCAGAAAAAGTTAGATTTGGTTCCTGTTCTTTTAGAAGCAGTAAAAAATTATGCTGCTCATGAGAAGGAAACTCAACTTCAAGTAGCCCAGGCAAGGAGTAAAGCTCAGGAGATTGCAAGAGAAGGCTTTTTGGCTTTTGGTAAAGAAAAATTAAAAAAATTTTTAGAGTCTCAAAAAGAACTAAACACAGGTTTGGTAAGATTATTTGCCTTAGCAGAAAAATATCCTGATTTGAAAGCAAGTGCTAATTTTTTAACTATTCAGAAACAGTTAGAAGATATAGAAAATACAAT
>JAGGXL010000014.1 GCA_021163085.1 Thermodesulfobacterium sp.
ATTTAAACACTATAGAGAATATACTCAGAAAACCTGATGGTTTTATTTATGAAATAGGAGAAATTAAAAACAAAAATTAATCAAATTTCTTTCTTCTTTTATACACCAGCAAAAAAGCAAGAGCCCTGCTTTCAACTTCCTCTAATAAATTAGCTCTGTATAAACTTTTTAAAGCATCAATATGAAGTCTATGATTAGAATATACTGCTTCTATTTCTGCTACTAAAGGATATCCTAAGGTAAAAAAGTCTCCTATTATATCTAAAACCTTATGCCTTACAAATTCATCATCAACTCTCAAACCTTCAGGGTTAAGAACTTTTTCTTTATCTAAAACTATGGCATTGGAAAGACTTCCTCCTTTTAGGATACCTTTGTTTTTTCTTTCAAAAAGAATTTCTTTAAATCCAAAAGTCCTGGCAAAGGAGATCTCATTAATGTAAGATCTGGGATTAATTTCTATTTCAAAACTTTGATATCCTATTAGAGGATGCTCAAAATGTATAGAAGCTTTAATTTTTAAAGTACTGGATGGTTTAAAACTTATTCTACCATTTCCATTCTGATATTGAAAACTTTTGCGAAGATAAAATTTTTTCCTTGGAGCTAATAAAAACTTATACCCTACTTCTTGAATCTTTCTTACCCAGGGATAAGCTGAACCATCTAAAAGAGGTATTTCCTCTCCATAAACATGAACAATTGCGTTGTCTATCTGAAGTCCATGAAGAGCAGAAAGAAGATGTTCAACTAAATAAATAAAGTGTTCTCCATCTGTGACAGCTGTTGCTCCATCAAGACCAATTACATTATTTATATTTAATGGAATAGTTGGTTTCCCTGGCAAATCTTCTCTAATAAAAACTATGCCTGTATTCTCTTCTAATGGCTCAATCTCAACTTTCACATTTTTTCCGGAAAAGATACCTTCTCCTTCTAAAACCACCTTTTCTGCCAAAGTTCTCTGATATTCCATTTTTAGTATCTCTCCTTTCGCATTTTTCAAGCAAGCTTTATGCCAGTTTGCAAATTATCAATTATTCTTATCTGCTTATTAGAATAGCAAAGTGATTTATGTATATTTTTATTAACAGGTGTGTTTAAAAAGACACAATCTAACTAAATGTTAAATCAAAAACCTTTTCCTTTAAAATAACCTTTTTAACTCTACCTTTAAGTGTTTTATTTAAAAAAGGAGTATTTTTGCTTTTTGACTGAATAATATTTTCAGTAAGGGTATACTCTTCTTCTGGGTCAACAATTATAATTTCAGCGAGATTTCCTTTCTTAAGAGATGGAGGATCAATTCCTAATACTTTTGAAGGATTTAAAACAAATTTTTCAAGTAAAGTTAAAGGAGTCAGATAACCTTCTCTAACTAAATTAAGACTTAAAGGAAGCAAAGTTTGAAGACCTATCATACCAGGAGAAGCGTATTCAAACTCTATTTCTTTTTCAAGGGGACTGTGAGGAGCATGGTCACTTGCTATAACATCTATTAATCCTTCTTTCAAGGCTTTTTTAATAGCTTCAATATCTTCTTCTGTTCTTAAAGGCGGATTAACCTTGGCAAGTGTATTGTAATTTTCCACTTCTTTTTCTGTTAAAGTAAAATAATGGGGGCATGTTTCCGCTGTAAAAAATATCCCTTCTTCTTTTGCCCATTTTAAAAAAGGAACAACTTCCTTAGTCGATAGATGTGCTAAATGTACAGATTTTTTTGTTTCCTTAGCAAGGATAAGATCTCTTATTACTGCTATGGTTTCTGCAGAGGCAGGAATTCCTTTTAGTCCAAGTTTTGCAGAAAAGTATCCTTCATTAATCTGCCCTCCTTTTGAAAGGGTCATATCTTCACAATGAGATATTACTGCCAGATCAAAATTTTTCGCATAAAGAAATGCTCTTTTCATAACTTCCGAATTTTGAACCCATTTCCCATCATCAGAAACTGCAACAGCTCCAGCTTTTTTTAATCTTCCAAATTCAGTAACTTCCCTACCTTCCTGTTTTTTAGTAATACAAGCTATTGGATAAACAGTAACATAACCTTTTTGTGAGGCTTTTTCTAAAATATATTTCGTAACCTCTGGAGAATCATTGGGAGGTTTAGTATTTGGCATACAGGCTACTCTTAAAACTCCTCCATATAAAGCAGCTTTGGTGCCTGTTTCTATATCTTCCTTCCATTCTTCCCCTGGATCTCTAAGATGAACATGTATATCAACAAGACTAGGAAGTATCCAAAGATTATTCGTCTCTATTATTTCCACCCCTTCTTTAATATCTATGTTATTTTCAACACCGATAATTTTTCCATCTTCAATCAAAATATCTCCTATAAAATCAAGATTCTGAGAAGGATCAATTATTCTACCCTTTTTAATTAAGATTCTCATAGTTTTTTTCACCTGTTAAAAGTTTAAGTAAAATCGCCATTCTCACTGCCACTCCATTTTCCACCTGATCTAAGATAACCTGAAACGGATACTTTTCCATTTGATAGGCAAGCTCCACTCCCCAATTTATAGGTCCTGGATGCATAAGGATGGCTTTTTCTTTTATTAATTCCAAATGCTCAGGTTTTAGACCAAAAAATTCATGGTATTCCAGAAAACTCGGAACAAGTGTTTCTCCATGTCTTTCTTTTTGAATTCTTAAAGCAATTACCACATCTGCTTCTTTTATAGCCTCTTCCAGTTTATAACAAATTTTGAAACCCTTTTTATTAATTTTGTAATAATTCTCTTCTTTTAAATCTGGTAAAAGTTGAGCAGGTCCAGATACATAAACAGTGGACCCTATTTTTTGAAAAGCCAATATATCTGAATGAGCAACTCTGCTGTGTTTTATATCACCTACAATGGCTATTTTTAACCCTGAGAGGGTGCCAAGTTTTTCCCTTACAGTTAAAAGGTCTAAAAGTGCCTGAGTAGGATGTTCATGTGTTCCGTCTCCTGCATTCACAATAGAAACTTTGCTGTGCTTGGCTATAAAATGAGGTGCTCCTGCTACAGGATGTCTTATAACAAAAAGATCAGCTCCTATAGCTTCCAAATTTTTTATAGTATCAAGTAAAGTTTCTCCTTTTTCAATGCTTGTTCCTTTACCTGTAAAAGTTAAAGTATCTGCAGATAAAGCTTTTGCAGCCTTTTCAAAAGAAAATCTGGTCCTTGTAGAAGGTTCATAAAAAAGATGAATAATTAGTTTACCCCTTAAAGTAGGAACCTTGGGAATAGGTCTATATAAAATTTCTCTCAAATTCTCTGCTAAATTTAAAATATTTTCAATTTCTTCTTTATTAAGAGAAGCTATATCAAGTAAGTGTTTTTTAGTTTTTAAATCCATAAATATTCCTTAATATATTCTACTGCCTCTTCAGGTGTATCAACAATTTTAAAAAGTTCAACATCCTTAGAAGAAATTTTATTATTAGGAATAAGATAATCAGTCATCCATTTAAAAAGAGGACTCCAAAAATTTTTATCAATAAGAACTATAGGTACTGGTCTTATTTTCTTTGTTTGAACCAAGGTAAGAACTTCAAACATCTCATCCAGAGTACCAAATCCACCAGGGAAAAATACAAAAGCTACTGAATATTTTGCCATCATTACCTTTCTTACAAAAAAATATCTAAATTCGAGTTTAAAGTTTGCATGCGGATTAGGTTCCTGTTCCAGAGGTAATCTAATATTAAGCCCTACTGAATATCCTCCAGCCTCTGTTGCTCCTTTATTGGCTGCTTCCATAATACCTGGCCCACCACCTGTAATTACAGAAAATCCGGCTTTCACCAAAAGTCTTCCCATTTCTTCTGCTCTTTTATAATCTGGATGATCAGGAGATGTCCTTGCAGAGCCATATATAGTTACCGCTGGATAAACCCTCGGTAAAAGTTCAAATCCATCAACAAATTCAGCTAAAATTTTAAAAAGTCTCCAAGATTCTTTAGCTGCAAGACCTTCAAGAACATACTGCTTTTCCTCAAAAAATCTACCTTCAAAAGACTTATGCACCAGTTACACCTCCTGAATTGTATTCTTTTAAGAATTTTAAGGAATTTATCTCAAAAGGCAAAAAAAATTTTAAAAATCTTTCGCTGATTTTTAAAATTTTTTCCCTTACATTAATCATTTTTTTTAAATCTCCTTCTATTTTTTGCAGTTTTTTAAAGTCAACAGACATACTGATTAATTCTCTTAGTATCTCGAGTGCCTTAAAATCTAAAATTTCACTATCCCCATTTTTGCATTTAAAACAAACTATTCCACCTTCATAAATAGAAAGGTAAAATAATTTTTTAGGTTTATATCCACATTTTACACAATGAAATAGCTCCGGAGCCCATCCTGAAAATTTTAGAATTTTTAGTTCAAAGAAAGGTTTTAATAAAAATAACACCTCATTTTTTTCTATCTCTTTTAACAGATTTTTTATAAATGAAAAGTAATCAACAGAAAGACCAGGAAAACCTATCTTTGAAAGAATTTCTCCCATATAAGAAACCAATATATATTTCCTGTAATCATTTCTTATACTCTCTGGCAAAAATTTTAAATCTGCTTTTTCTAAAATGAGAAATTTGCCCTTAGAAGTTTTTCTTAAGTGAGCTTTTATAAAATTAAACTCTTCTAAAAGATTAACAAATCTTCTACGACTTTTTTGCGCTCCCTTAGCTATACTCCAAATCTTTCCTTTTGGAGTTAAAAGCTCTACCAGTAAATCAATTTCACCTATTTTTTCCTTAGAGAGAACCAAAGCTTCTAAGGAAAATATCATTTAAACCTTTTTACAGATAAATTTTAATATATCTTTTTTCTTCAAGCTCTTTAATCCATTTTTCCAAAATACTTTGAGCCTTTAATTCAAACAATTTTTGGTATAATCTCTCCCGCATTTCTTCAAAAGAAGGAGGAGAACCTTCTTCAGCTTTAAGAAGTCTTATAATATAGTAAGAATTTTCTCTTTTTATTACAGGGGTTACTTCACCAGGAGCTATATCTTCAAGTTTTTCTAAAATTTCCCGAGTTAATTCATCTTTTTTAAACACTTCTTCTTTTATAAACTGAACTCTCTGAGGATAAGTATGATAAACTTCTTCAAAGCTTTTTCCCTGTAAAATTTTTTCGTATATTGAAGATGCTAATTTTTCATCTCCATTTATTATTAAAATTGACAACCAATATTTAAAAGAGGTATCATAATGTTTTACTGCCTCCTCATAAGCCATTTTAAGTTCTTCATCTGTAACCAAGACCTTTCCCTTCACCTGAATCTGAACCAGTTTA
>JAGGXL010000168.1 GCA_021163085.1 Thermodesulfobacterium sp.
ACTCTTGACTTTTTAAAAATTTTTAAATAAGTTAAGTGGTATAAAGTGGAAAAAAGTGGAAGAAAATGTTTAGAGGTAAATTTAAACATACCCTTGATGAAAAAGGAAGGTTTAGTCTTCCATCCAAATTTAGAGAAGTGCTAAGAGTAAAGTATGGAAGCGAAAATCTTGTCGTTACCAATTTTCCCGAGTGCTTAGTAGCTTATCCTGTTGAAGAATGGCAAAAAATAGAAGATAAACTGATGGGACTTCCTTGGGATATACCGGAAGTAAGACAATATGTAAGATATTTCTTGGGCTCGGCTGAAGAATATCAACCTGATAAACAAGGAAGAATTCTTCTTTCTCAATCTTTAAGGGAAGAAATTAAGCTTGAAAAAGAGGTTGTATTTTTAGGAATGTTAACTCATTTTGAAATCTGGAACCCAAAAGACCTGGAAGCCAAGTTTAAAGAAACCAAAGAAAACTTCAATAAAGTTATGCAAATTATTAATCCTTATCTTACAGGGGTGAAAGATTTACCATCATGAACCGGTATTACTAAAAGAAGTGCTAGAGTGGTTAGATGTGAAAGAAAATAAAATTTATATAGATGGAACTGTTGGGCTTGGTGGACACAGTTCTGCTATTTTGGAAGCCTCCAAACCATCCGGGATTCTTTATGGTTTTGAATGGAACGAAGATTCTTTCAAAATAGCCAAAGAAAGACTAAAAAAATACGGAGGAAGAGTAAAGTTATATAACAAAAATTTTGTGCATATTAAAGAAATTCTTAAAAAAGAAAATGTATTGGCAGACGGTGTGCTTTTGGATCTTGGAATTTCTTCTTTTCTCTTAGAAGGAAGTAAAAGAGGATTCTCCTTTCAAAAAGATGAGCTTCTTGATATGAGAATGAATTTATCTTTAAAAATTACTGCTAAGAATATACTCAATAATTACGATTTCATAAAGTTAAGTAATATATTTAAAAGGGGAGAAGTTCCTAAAGCAGAAAAATTTGCCAAATTTATCTGCGAGAAAAGAAAAAGAAAATCTTTTAACTCAACTCGAGATTTGGTTGAAGCAGTAAAGGAATTCTATAAAACTTCTAAAAAAGATCTGTTGGCGATCATTTTCCAAAGCCTTAGAATAGAAGTAAATAGAGAACTTAAGAATTTAGAGACTGTTTTAAAAGATATCCCTAATATCTTAAAACCTTCGGGTAGGATAGCAATTATCTCTTTTCATTCTCTGGAAGATAGATTGGTCAAAAATTTTTTCAAAAATGATCCAAGAATTAAAGTTCTTACTAAAAAACCCATTACACCCTCAGAAGAAGAAATTAAAAGAAATCCAAGAGCAAGAAGTGCAAAAATGAGAGTAGGAGAGAGAGTAAATGAACAATAAAACCCTAATTTACAAACCAAATATTGGTTACTATCATAACAGTAAAAAAAACAATGCTAAAAGTGAAACTGTCTCCTTAAAGGAGCGGGTTAAGATTTTTTTAGAAAATTTATTAGTTCTTCTTTTAGGTATCTCGGTTTTTGTTTTAAGTGTTGGAATAGCTTATAATACCTATATCTTAGCAAAGTTAAAAGTAAAAAAACTTTCTTTGTTAAACGAAAATCAAGCTTTAAGAAAAGAGTATCAATATTTAACTTCAAAAGAAGTGGTTTTAGAAAAAGCTAAAAAATTAAATCTTTATCCACCTAAAAAAGAAAATTTTATTAAACTGAAATAGGAAAATGAAAAAACAACAAAAATTATTATTATTTTTGAGCCTCTTTTTACTTTTAGTAATTTTAGTAGTAAACTTTTCTGCAGAAAAGGTAACCGGTAAGTCTTCTGAATATAAAACAAAAAGAGGTTACATCTTTGATAGAAATTTACATCCCATTACTATCTCTTTGGAAAACTATAAAGCTTATTATTATATAGAAAATAATTTTTCCCTCAGTTCTTCGGATTTGAAAATTCTTCAAAAATATTTAGGTTCTACTATTAATCTATCTAAAAAAGGTATTATCCTTCTTTCAGAAGATTTAAGTTTAGAAGAAGTAGAAAAACTAAAAAAAGAAAAAAATATAATTATAGAAAAAACCTTCAAAAGAAAACTACTTCAACCTTACTTAAAAACACTGGTTGGAGAAACCTTTAATGGATATGGAGTCTCTGGTTTGGAGAAAGTCTTTGATGAAAAATTGAGCATGGGTAAACCTCTTATCCTTTCTATTGATTTAAACTTAGAAAAAAAGATTTATAATATAATTCATAACCTTAATCTACCAGCTTTTGCAGTGGCTGTTTTTGATCTCCATACAGGAGAAGTGTTAAGTTATATAGAAAGTGAAAATGCAAGGCTTTTTGATAATTATTATCCTTTGAATTTTTTTGACCTTTCTTCCACAGAAATTAAAGATTTTAAATGGATTTTGGGAGAAAAACCAGTTATTAAAGAAAATAACATAATTAAGATAAATTCTTGGCACATTGCCAAATGGTATATGGATAAGGTTTGTAATGGTTCTCTTATCCCTACCGTGTTGCGCAGTCAAACTAAGGTGTGCGAACCAAATTTACAACTCTTTGAGAAAAATGAATATCACTATGTTTTAGGAAATATCTTTATTACAGTTGCTATTAAAGATGATAAACTAATCCTTACTTCACTTGCTTTAAATTATCAAAATAGCGAGTTATTAAACCAAAAAATATTAAACTATATATTAGCTCAACTATGAAAACCCTGGAAGAACTTATTAAAAACCTGGAGATTGTAAAAGCTTATTATGGAAGCCAGCCTATAGAAAATTTTGGACCTTATAAATACCTCAGGATAAATGGAATCTCTGAAAATTCCAAAAAAGTGGAAGACAGATATATCTTTATAGCAAGAAAGGGAACTAATTTTAATGGTGAAGATTTTATTGAAGAAGCTGTTAAAAATGGAGCTATTGTTATAGTAAGAGAAAGTGAAATAACCCGTAATCACCTTTATCCAGGCACAATCCAGTTTCAAGTAAAAAACATTAAAAAAGCTTTGTCATCTCTTGCCTTAAATTTTTTTGGAAATCTTCAAGAAAAATTAACTTTAATAGGAGTTACTGGAACAAATGGCAAAACTTCTGTCAGTTATTTTATCAAACATATTCTTAACCATCTCGGTATAAAGTGCGGATACATAGGAACCCTTTTTTATGAAACAGACAGAATCATTCCCTCACTTGAAACCACACCTTCAATATTAACTATTGCTTCTTTATTGAAGGAAATGGTTGATAAAAACTTTAAAGCTTGTGTTATTGAGGTTTCATCTCATGCACTTCATCAGGATAGATTATTAGGCATCCTCTTTGACATAGCAGCTTTCACCAATCTTTCAAGAGATCATTTAGATTACCACAAGGATATGGAAGATTACTATCAAGCAAAGAAAAAACTCTTTACCAATTATTTAAAATCAAACGCCAAAACTGTTATCTCCTTAGAAAATGATTATGGAAAGAGGCTTTCTGAAGAATTAAAAGATTTGTCCCCCTCTCTGGTAAATACAGAAAATTTCAAATGTGAAGTTATCGATGAAAAAGAAGGTTTAATTTTAAAAATAAAAACAGAAAATAAAGAATATAAAGTTTCTACCCAGCTTTTTGGAGAATATCAGGCTAAAAATTTGGCCACTACCTTAGGAATACTTAGAGCTATGGGATTTAAAACTGAAGATATCTTGGGAGCTATAAAGGAACTTAAAAATCCCGTAGGAAGGCTTGAACTGGTAGCTACTTACAAAGATGCTAAAATATTTGTAGATTATGCCCATACCCCTTCTGCATTAGAAGAAGTCTTGAAAAGCTTAAACTCCATAAAAGAAAACAGATTGATTGTGATTTTCGGTTGCGGAGGAGATAGAGATAAAGGGAAAAGACCACTTATGGGAAAAATAGCAAGTATGTTAGCCGATAAAATAATTCTCACTTCAGATAATCCAAGATTTGAAGATCCATTAAAAATTATTAAAGATATTAAAAAAGGAGTTAATTCTTCAAAACCCTATAAAGTTATTCCTGATAGAAAAGAAGCTCTGTATTTCGGAATCAAAAGTTTGAAAAAAGGAGACCTTCTTTTGGTCGCTGGTAAAGGTCATGAAACTTATCAAGAAATTAAAGGTAAAAAATACCCTTTTTCTGATCAGGAAGAAATTTTAAAATTTATAAAAAGTTTGCAAAGACAATGAATGTAAAGATTAAAATTTCAACAGAAGACATAATAAAGTCTACTTCTGGCATTCTTGTCGGTGGAGATATGGGCATTCATTTTAGAGGTATTTCAACAGACACAAGGATTATAAAACCAGGGTATCTTTTCTGGGCTTTAAAGGGAGAAAATTTTGATGGACATGAGTTTTATAAAGAAGCTATAGAAAAAGGAGCTAAAGGTATTGTTATTTCTCGTTTCCCAAAAGGATTTAGAGTAGAAGAAATTCCTAAAACAATTTCCGTTATTTTGGTAGGAGACACTCTTAAAGCCTTGGGAGATCTTGCTAATTTCTGGAGAAAAAAACTTAACTGCGTTATAGTGGCTATTACAGGATCATGCGGGAAAACCACTACCAAAGAAATGTGCTACAATATCCTTTCCAAGTTCTTTAAAACTGCTAAAAATCAGGCCAATTATAACAATCTAATAGGAGTACCTCTTTCTTTCCTTTCTATGGAAGAAGGTACAGAGGTAGGGATACTAGAACTTGGAACTAATCAAAAAGGGGAAATAGAAAGGCTTTCTCAAATCGTTGAACCACAGATTTCTGTTATAACTTCCATCTATCCTTCTCATTTAGAAGGGCTTGATTCCCTTGAAGGGGTTCTGGAAGAAAAAATCGCTCTATTTAAAAATACTCATAGAAATGGAACCATTATTTATAATTTTGATCAGCAAATTTTAAGAGAAAAAGCTCAGGATTTTTCACAAAATAAAATTTCTTTTGGATTAAGTTCAGAGGCTGATCTTTCTTTCCAGAATATGGTTTTATCTGAAGAGAAAATAAAGGGTGAGATCAAATTCAGAGACAATTTTTATTCATTAGAAATAAAAAATATAGGAAAGCACAATCTGTTAAATCTTCTGGCTTCATTGTGTGTTGCTATATCCTTAAATCTTGAACTAAAAAATATTCTCTCTTTGATAGGAAATGAAATACCACTTTTTAAAAGATTTAAAATTTTTGAGAAAAAAAACTTTCTTATTATAGATGATACTTACAATGCTAATCCAGGCTCTACCAAAGCTGCTTTGGAATTTATAAAAGACCTCTCTAAAAACTGGGAAAAGAAAGTGATAATTTTGGGTGACATGAAAGAGTTGGGAAAGGATTCAAAAACGCTTCATGAAGAAATAGGTAAACTTGTAGCTAAGGTCGCTGATTTTGCTATTTTTATAGGAGAGATGGCAAAA
Organism: Thermodesulfobacterium sp.; assembly: GCA_021163085.1. Lineage (GTDB taxonomy): Bacteria > Desulfobacterota > Thermodesulfobacteria > Thermodesulfobacteriales > Thermodesulfobacteriaceae > Thermodesulfobacterium. Next base: position 5,431 of record JAGGXL010000168.1, read on the forward strand.
AGCTATGAAAAAGGCTTTAAATCAGAAGAAAATAAAGAATGTAAAACCTTTGACAGCGTGGATGAGCTGTTAAAAAATTTTTCTTTAAAAGAATTTTTAGAAAAAGAAAAAAGAAATACAGCAATTTTGATAAAAGGCTCCAGAGCTTTGAGAATGGAAAGAATTGTAGAAAAGTTGATTGAGGAGTTTGATTAATGCTTTACCATTTTCTTTATTCTTTGAAAGATATATCAATTATATTTAATGTTTTTAAATACATAACTTTTAGACTGATTTGCGGGGCTCTAACTGCTTTTGTTTTGGTATACCTTTTTATGCCTTATTTTATAAAATTCATGAAACAAAAGCAATTTGGACAGATTGTAAGAGATGAGGGGCCTTCTCATCATAAAGTAAAAACAGGAACTCCCACTATGGGAGGTATTGTAATAGTTGGAACTATAATAATTTCTGCTTTGCTGTGGTGCAACCTTACTAATCCTTTGGTATGGATTGCCATTTTTGTTCTTTTGAGCTTTGGTTTTATAGGTTTTGTAGATGATTTTTTGAAAATAAAAAGGAAAAAAAATCTTGGTTTAAAAGCACGTGAAAAGATATTGGCACAATTGATAATTGTAGGTATTTTCTATTTAGTTTTATTTAAAGTTTTAAACTTCTCTACCACTCTTAATTTTCCGTTCTTTAAAAAATTGATAGTTGATATAGGTAGCTTTTACTTGATATTCAGTATGCTCGTGATAATTGGCAGTTCCAATGCCATGAATTTAACTGACGGACTTGATGGACTTGCTATAGTTCCTTTTATAGTGGTAGCAGGTGTTTATATTATTTTAAGCTATGTAGCAGGGCATGTTAAATTTGCAACCTATCTATATCTTCCCTATATACCTTTTGCTGGTGAGCTGGCAATTTTATGTGCTATTATGGTAGGAGCTGGTTTGGGTTTTTTATGGTATAATGCTCATCCTGCTGAAATTTTTATGGGAGATGTGGGATCCCTTGCCTTAGGAGCTGCTCTTGGGGCTATAGCTATTATGATAAAACAAGAATTTCTCTTAGTTATAGCCGGAGGATTGTTTGTGCTTGAAGCTATATCGGTAATTTTACAGGTTGGTTATTTTAAAATTACTAAAGGGAAAAGGATTTTTAAAATGGCTCCTCTTCATCATCATTTTGAATTAAAAGGGTGGCCAGAAAATAAAGTGGTTATCAGGTTTTGGATTATATCTATAATTTTTGGGCTTATTGCTCTAAGTACGCTTAAAATAAGGTAGGTTCTATGGATCTAAAAAATAAAAAAGTTGTAGTTCTGGGATTTGGTAAAAGCGGAAAGGCAGCAGTAAGACTTCTTTTAAAACTTGGAGCAGAAGTAATTGTTTCTGAAGCTAAGGAATTAGATGCTTTTTCTTCTGAAAATTTAGAACTTTTCAAATCTCAGGGAGTTCATTTTGAAACAGGAAGCCATAGAAAAGAAACTCTTCTTTCTGCAGACCTTGTAATTACAAGTCCCGGAATTCCAAGAGAAGTATATGCTGAATGTCTTAAAAAGGATATTCCTGTTATTGGTGAGATAGAACTTGCATGGCAATTTTTAAAAAACAAAGAAGAAACCATTGCCATAACAGGCACAAATGGCAAAACAACTACCACTGCTATGGTTTCTGAACTCCTTAAGCTCTCAGGATACAAGGTTTTTACTGGAGGAAATTATGGAATTCCTCTATCAGAATTGGTAATTTCAGATGTTTCTGTAAACAAAGTTGTCCTTGAAGTCTCAAGTTTCCAGCTGGAAAATATTCAGAGCTTTTCTCCGAAAGTTGGTATCCTTCTGAATATTAGCCCTGATCATCTGGAAAGATATTCCTCTTTTAAAGAATATGCATACTATAAATACAGACTTTTTGAATACCAAAATAAAAATTGTTATGCTATTTTGCCTTTTCAAGAAAAGTGGTTTAACGATTTTAAAGACTTAATAAATGGACAAATTTTACTTTTTGATGAAAAAGAAAATGAAAGTGCAAAGGCTTATCTTAAGTCAAGCAAGATATCTTCTAAAGATGGGTTCATTATCAATTTGAAAGATAAAGAATTTTACTCCTTTTTGGGATTTAAACTTCTTGGTATTCATAACAAAATAAACTTTATGGTGGCAAGTTTAGGAGCAAGACTTTTGGGCTCAACTAAAGAAAGTATAGAGAAATTGATTAATAAATTCAGAGGCTTTCCTCATAGATTAGAATACATAGGAGAATTTGGGGGAATTTATTTCATAAATGACTCAAAGGCAACCAATGTAGATGCAACTCTTCAGGCATTAAAAAGTCTTCCAAGTTCTGTAATTCTTATTCTTGGAGGAATACATAAAGGTGCTTCTTACAGTCCTTTAATTCCTTATATAAAAGAAAAAGTAAGAATTTTAATTTTAATGGGAGAGTCTCGTTTTATTATAGCTGAAGAACTTAACGGATTTACAGAAACCTATATGAGTGAAACCTTACATGATGCAACTCTTTTAGCTATAAAGTGTGCTAAACCAGGAGATATAATTCTTCTTTCTCCAGCCTGTTCAAGTTTTGACCAGTTTAATGATTATAAGGAAAGAGGGGAGGCTTTTAGAAGAGTGGTTTTGAATCAGGCTTTTTTACATTTTAAGGAAAAGAAGAAGGAGTTGCTTCATTGAAATGGCTTATTGTTGCTGGCGGAACAGGAGGGCATATAATACCAGGAGTTGCCGTGGCTCAACAATTATTAAAATTACAGAGAGAGGTGTACTTCATTTCAGGAACAAGAAAAGTAGAAGAGACAATTTTAAAAAATAAACCTTTTAAAGTTTACAGGCTGGATGTAGAAGGTTTTATAGGAAGGTCTTTTAAAGATAAGCTTAGAGCGTTTATAAAAATGATTAAAGCTATAGTTAAAGCTTATAAAATCGTTGATGACTTAAATCCTCATATAATACTTGCTACAGGAGGATATATTTCTTTTCCTGTGGTGCTTGTAGGAAAAATAAAAGGTAAAAAATTAGGGCTTCACGAACAAAATATTGAACCAGGAGTAGCAAATAAAGTTTTAAGTTATATGGTAGACAAAATTTTTGTAAGTATGGAAGAAAGCAAAAATTATTTTCCTGGGGAAAAGGTAGTCTTTTCAGGAAATCCTGTAAGAGAAAATATTCTAAATCTAAAACCAAAGGAGCATTCAGGAAGAGGTTTATTAATCCTGGGAGGAAGTTTAGGAGCAAGATTTATAAATGAGCTTGCTATAAAACTTGTGCCTCATCTTTTAGAAGAATTCGATGATCTTTTAATTATTCATCAAACAGGCTTAGATGATTTTGAAAAAGTTAAGAATGAATACAAAAAACTGATTAAAAAAGAGCATGAAAGTCGTTTAAGGGTTTTTCCTTTTATAGAGAATATGAGCTGGGCTTATTCACAGGTTGATTTATTTCTGGGAAGATGTGGAGCTACAACCCTTGCTGAACTTTTTGCTGTTGGATTACCAGCTATTTTTATCCCCTTCCCTTATGCTACCAGAAATCATCAGGAAAAAAATGCAAAAATTGTAGCTCAAAAAGGCGGTGCTATTTTAATAAGACAAAGAGATGCAAATCCTGAGGTTGTTTTAAAAGAAATTAAACACCTGCTCAAAAATGAAGAAAAATTAAAAAGCATGGCTCAAATTATGAAAAGTTTTTATACCCCTGCTCCGCAAGAAGTAATTATAAATGGATTGGAGGGACTGATAAAAAATGGATAAAAAAAAGAAAGTTCATTTTATTGGCATCGGTGGTGTTGGAATGAGTGGTCTTGCCATGATTATGCATTCCTTGGGATATGAAGTAAATGGATGCGATATTGCAAAAAGTAAATATACAGATTTGTTAGAGAAAAAAGGCATTAAAGTACATTACGGTCATTCTCCCTCTCATGTAGAATCTGCTGATATTGTAGTTTACTCTTCTGCCATTCCTCAAAACAATCCAGAGCTTTTAAAAGCAAAAGAACTGGGTATATGGGTAATTCCAAGAGCACAAATGTTATCAGAAGTAATGAATTCATATTCAAAGAGCATAGTTGTAGCAGGTTCTCATGGTAAAACCACAACAACATCCATGATTTCTGAAGTTTTAATAAAACTTGAAAAAAATCCCACTGTCATAGTGGGAGGAATAATAAATAACTTTAAAACACATTCCCTTCTGGGTAAAAGAGAATTTCTGGTGGCTGAAGCAGATGAAAGTGATGGTTCTTTTCTTTGTTATAATCCTTATATAGAAGTTATCACTACTATTGATAAAGAACATCTTGATTTCTATGCAGATTTTAATGCCATTAAAAAAGCTTTTATAAACTTTATAAAAAAATGTTCTCCAGAAGGTAAGGTAATTCTATGTGGAGACGATCCCGGAGTAAAAGACATACTGCAAGAAATATCGGGCCCTTTTCTACTTTATGGCTTCTCAGAAGGAAATCATCTTGTAGGTAAAATTGTAGAAGATTTTGCCTGTCCAAAAGTTGAAGTTTATTATCTAAAAAATTTCATCGGCTCCTTTAAACTTTCTGTCCCTGGAAAACACAATATCCTTAATGCTTTAGCAACTATCGGGGTTGCCTTAATTTTAAACCTTCCCATATCCGAAGTAATAAGTATACTAAAAGAATTTAAAGGAGTTGAACGAAGACTTGAATTTAAAGGCATCTGGAAAGGATCAATATTATTTGACGATTATGCTCACCATCCTACAGAAATTAGAGCTACTCTTTCAGCTATTAAAAAGCTTTACCCAAATAAAAAATTGGTGCTTATTTTTCAACCTCACCGTTACACCAGAATGAAAGCTCTCTGGGATGAATTTTTACTTGTACTAAAAGATCCAGAAGTATTAATTTTAACAGATATTTATCCTGCAAGTGAAAAACCAATACCCGGAATTTCTGGCTTTACTTTCTTTGAAACTATAAAAAATTTAAGAACTATAAAACCTACTTTCTATGGAGAAACCTTTGAAGAGATTTTAAAACTTTTGGAAATCTTAAATGTAGAAAATCAAATAATTTTGACTATGGGAGCAGGAAATATTTACAAACTCCACAAATCAATACTTAAACAAGAAAAAAGTGGAAATTTAAGATATGTGGTTTAAGGATTTGGATAAAAAACTGAAAGAACTAAAAACAGGGTTTAAAACTGATGAACCTTTAGCCCCTTATACAAGTATTAAAATAGGAGGCCCTTGCAAAAGAATGATTTTCCCTGAAAGGGAAGAAAGTTTGTTAGAAATTATAAATTTTATGGAAAAAAAAAATATACCTTTTTTTCTTTTAGGTGGTGGAAGCAAGCTTTTAATTTCAGATAAAGGATTTGAAGGAGCAGTTATTAATTTGCGTAATCTTAAAAAAAAGGAAATTATCGAAGAAAATGAGAAAAAATTTTTTTTAGATGTACTTGCAGGCACAAGGATTAACGAAATTATAGGATTGGGAATAAAAAAAGGATTTGGAGGGATTGAATTTTTGGGAGGAATTCCTGCTACCTTAGGTGGAGCTATAAAAATGAACGCAGGAGCTTTCGGACATACAATATCTCAAGTGGTTAAAAAGATAAAAATTTATAAAAATGGAGAAGTAAAAATTATAGACTCAACAGATTCACTATGGGAATATAGAAAGTTTAAAGAAATTGGAATTGTTCTTGGTGCAGAACTTGAGTTACAGAAAATGAAACCGGAAGAAGTAAAAAAAAGGCTTAAAGAGTATTTAGAAAAAAGAAAAAAAAGGCAGCCTTTATTTGAAAAAACCTTTGGTTCTGTTTTTAAAAACCCAGCTTCTTCTTATGCAGGTACACTTATAGAATCTTGCAATTTGAAAGGGTATCAAATAGGTAATGCGAAAATTTCGGAAAAGCATGCTAATTTTATAGTAAATCTTGGAGGAGCCAAAGCTACCGATGTTTTAGACCTTATGAAACTTGCTCAGGAAAGAGTATTTAAAAAATTTGGAATAATACTTGAACCGGAGGTAAACTTTTTAGGATGCCAACTGTAATAAGAAAAATTAAATATTTAATTAAAAATAGACTTTTTTGGATTGTTACAACTGTAATATTTTCTTTTATTTTAACAATTTATTTACTTTATTTTACTGACATTTTTATACTAAAGGAAATCAAGGTAATTAATAA
>JAGGXL010000156.1 GCA_021163085.1 Thermodesulfobacterium sp.
ATGATTTTAACTTCAAAAAATGAATGAATTAATAGCAGTAATAGATGATGAGCCTGATATTTTAGAGCTTGTATCTTTGCACCTTACTAAATCTAATTTTAAAGTTAAAGGATTCTTAAATGCAGAAAGCTTTTTTAAATTCTTATCTTCCAGAATGCCTGACCTTATAATCTTAGATCTTATGCTTCCGGATTCAGATGGCATTGAAATTTGTAAATATTTAAAATCCAAGGAGGATCTTAAATTTATTCCTATTATTATGCTTACTGCTCGTGCTTCTGAGACAGATAAGGTTTTAGGATTAGAATTGGGAGCAGATGATTATGTAACTAAGCCTTTTTCTCCAAGAGAATTAGTTGCCAGAGTGAAAGCAGTCTTAAGAAGAAAAACACAAGATTCGGGCAAAAAGATTAAAATAGGCGATATTCTCTTAATAGATCTTAATAAATTTGAGGTTTTTGTAGAGAATAAAAAAATAGACTTAACCCCAACTGAATTCAGAATTTTAAAAATCTTGGCTTCTAAAAAAGGATGGGTATTTACAAGAGACCAGATTCTAAACCATTTATGGGGGCAGGAAAAGGCAGTTTTAGACAGAACCATAGATGTTCATATTAAAAATTTAAGAGAAAAATTAGGAAAAGCTGCAAAATTTATTAAAAATATAAGAGGTATAGGTTACAAAATAGAAGAATGAGACACTCTCTATTTTTTAAGATTTTCTTAAGTTTTTGCTTGATTATCTTATCACTTTCAATTTTGGTATTTTTCTTTTCTTTCAGAACAATAAAAAGCCATTACATAACCACCTTATCTTTAGACCTTAAAAATTTAGCCTACACACTTAAACTTAAAGTATTACCTCTTATAGAAGAAAAAGATTTCAAAAGATTAGATTCTTTAGTAAAAGAGATAGGCAAAAATATAAAAACAAGGATTACAATTATTGCTCCTTCAGGAAAAGTTTTGGCAGATTCAGAAAAAGACCCACATCTTATGGAAAACCACAATGATAGACCAGAGGTTAAGCAAGCCAAAACAGAAGGTTTTGGTAAATCTTTACGCTTTAGCACAACAGTAAAAGAAGAGATGCTATATGTGGCAATACCTGTTAAATCAAAAGAAAAGTTTTTAGGTGTTTTGAGGGTAAGTCTGTTTTTAAAAGATATAAATAAATTGCTTAATAACTTAAAAAACAAAATCTTTGGGATAGTAATTTTTATGACTTTTCTTTCTCTATTAGGGGCTTTCTTTTTTTCAAAGAATTTGTCTTATCCTTTAAAAGAGTTAGTTTCAGTATCTAAAAAATTAGCTGATGGTGATTTTTCTGCAAAAGTAAAGTTTAAAAGAAAGGATGAAATAGGAGAACTGGCAGAAAGTTTCAACAAAATGTCTGAAGAATTAAAGCGTCTATTTGATAACTTAACCTTAAAACAAGAAGAGTTAAATAGTATTATCTCTTCCCTTGAAGAAGGGCTCTTGGTTTTAGATAAAAAGGGCAGGATTATTCTTTTTAATGAAAGTTTTAAAAAAATTGCTCAGATAAATCCAGAGGGAAAATTCTGGTGGGAGGTTTTAAGGAATCCTGAGATGGGCAAATTAATTGAAAAAGCAAAAAAAGAAGAGAGAGTTTCCTCAAAAGAGTTAGAGTTAAATGGAAAAGTGTTTTTGTGCAGTCTTGTTTTTATACCCTCTAAAGGAGAGCTGATAATTGTTTTGCATGATATTACTGAATTTAGGAAACTGGAAAAAATAAAGAAAGACTTTGTGGTAAATGTCTCTCATGAATTAAGAACCCCTTTAACAGCTATAAAAGGATATGTTGAGACTTTAGAAGAAGAGACAAAAGGTAACTCAAAACACTATTTAGATATTATCAAAAGACATACAGAACGCCTCATAAATATTGTCAGTGATTTACTTTTACTTTCAGAATTGGAAGAGAAGGGATTAACCCAGATAAAAGAGGATGTGAATTTAGAAGAGATGGCAAAAAATGTATGCAGAATATTTGAGCAGAAAGTAAAAGAGAAAAATTTAAAATTAAATTTAATATGCGAAAGCAAACCGGTCATCAAAGGCGATCCTTTTAAATTGGAGCAGATGTTTATAAATTTGATAGATAATGCTATTAAATATACAGAGAAAGGAGAAGTTAGTGTTTTTTTAAGACAAACTGATAAAGAAATAATTGTTAAGGTAAAAGACCCAGGCATCGGATTACCAAAAGAGCATCTTGACAGGATATTTGAAAGGTTTTATGTAGTAGATAAATCTCATTCTAAGAAATTAGGAGGCACAGGTTTAGGTCTTTCTATTGTTAAACATATTGTGCTTTTACACAATGGAAGAATAGATGTAAAAAGCTCACCTGGTAAAGGAACAGAATTCATAATCACCTTCCCTCTTTAATACAACCCATTTCCACCCCAGGGGTGGAAATGGTCTTGATGGAATCGCAAAACTTTTCAAAATCCAGCAAAGCAAAATAACCTTAAATAAAGCCGAACAAATCAGCAGAGCTATTCCGTCATAGATGAATCTATTCTTGATGAGGAAAATGCTTACTTAACCAAGAAAGTATGATATAATACGTAATGATTTGAACAATAAAAATGTTGAATAAAAAGAGAGGCACTTATAC
>JAGGXL010000086.1 GCA_021163085.1 Thermodesulfobacterium sp.
CCTTTTTTCCCTTCCTGCCTTTTTTCCATAAGAAATATGCTTTTAAAATGATATGTGTTATCCACTTTTTTGGATTTCATTACATAAAGATAGTAATTTTTACCCAAAGAAACAGGTTTTTTTTCGGGAAAGGATTTTTCCAGTTGAGCCTTTAAAAGATTTATCTGAATCAATTTTGTCTTCTTCTTAGCCCAAGGTAAGAGAAAAAAATGCATTAAAAAAGTTATTACTAAACTTATTAAAGCAAAAAGTAAAAGTGGTTTAAAAAGATCCTTTAAAGAAAAACCTAAGGAGTAAAAAGCAAGAACTTCTCTTTCGTATTTAAATCGGTGTATAGCAAAAAGAACTCCCATAAAAGCTGAGAAAGTATAAATAAAAGACAAAAGCTGAAAAAATATGAGAAGAAAAAGTTGAAAAATCAGTTTAAAAGATGGGGTTAATTCCAGAAATTCCTGTAATTTGATTATTCCCTGAACAAGAGTTATAATAACACCAAATACCGTGAAAAATGTCAGGGTGTAAAAAAAGTATTCTTTAAGATGATATTTCAGAAAAGTTTTCATCTATCTAATTTTAAAATCTTTTTGATAAATTTGAAGAAATCTTAATGGAAAAATTAAATGCAGGTTTATATCTTCATGTGCCATTTTGTCTGAGAAAGTGTCCGTATTGTGATTTTTATTCTATCCCTGTAAAAGTTACTAAGTCTCTGGAAAAAAACTATCTAAATGCCCTAAAAATTGAGCTAACCCTATTAAAATCCTTTCTTGAAGAAAATTTTGGGATAAAAAGAATTTCTTTTATCACCTTTTATGCAGGAGGCGGGACTCCATCACTTCTTTCTCCTCATTTTTACGAAAATCTTTTCGATTTTTTAGCCAAATTTTTTAAGTTTTCTCCAGAAGAATTGACTTTAGAAGCTAATCCCGAAACCCTTACTTTAGAAAAAACAAAAGCTTTTTACAAAACAGGCTTTAATCGTATAAGTCTTGGGGTACAAAGTTTTTCTCAAAGAGGGTTAAAATTCTTAGGAAGACTTCACAGCGTGAAAGACAATTTAAAAGCCTTAGACTATATTCTTAAAGCTGGTTTTAAAAATTTTTCCTTAGATTTTATATTTGGATGGAAAGGTCAAGGAGAAAAGACATTAGAAAAAGAAATTTTAAAAGCTTCAGAATTTAAATCTCCCCATTTTTCTTTTTACGAGTTAACCTTAGAAAAAGGCACACCCTTTTACCAGACTTTTAAAGAGAAAAAACATTGGATAGGAGATAAAAAGTTGATAAAGTTTTATTATTTAATTGAAAAAACTTTAGAAGCTCATGGATACAAAAGATATGAAATTTCAAATTACGCCTTACCCAAATTTAAATGCAGGCACAATCTTATATACTGGAAAATTAAACCCTATTTAGGTTTGGGGCCCTCTGCAGTGTCAAGAGTTGAAAATCTGAGATGGGAAAACCCAAAAAATTTAAATCATTATCTCAATGCCCTTTTAAAAGAAAATAGGCTTCCTCTTAAAATAGTGGAATCTCTTGATAATTACGAACTTGCTAAGGAATACATATTTATGGGCTTGAGGCTAAAAGAAGGAATCAGTCTAAATTTATTAAAAGAAAAATTCAATTATACTATACCTGAGGTAAAAGCTGACATTCTGATAAAAAAGAATTTGATAGAAAAGAGAAAAGGAAGAATACGACTAACCTTTGAAGGAAAACTTTTGCATAATCAGATAGTATCTTTTTTATGGAAAAGTTTATGCAATTAGTCTCTACTCCATTTTTAGAGGGTGCTATAACCGTTTATCAACCTGAAAAAGGATTTAGGTTTGGTATAGACTCTGTATTGCTGGCTAACTTTTTAAGTTTAAAACCAAAAGAGTTGATTTTAGAAATCGGAGCAGGCTCTGGTATCATCTCCCTTATTGCCTTAAAAAAATTTCCTCATTGCAAAATTTTTGCCTTGGAGCTTAAAAATCTTTTTGTGGATTGTCTCAAAAAAAATGTTTTGGAAAATAAAATGGAAGACAGGCTTTTTGTAATTCAGGGGGATATTAAAACCTTTCCCTTTAAAAGAGAGGTATTTGATGTGATTTTTTCTAATCCTCCTTATTTTAAAGGTGAAGCAGGAAGAAAGAGTCCTTATGAAATTGAAAACATTGCAAGAAGGGACGAAGAATTTGATTTAAACGAATTCTTAAAAAATGTCAGCTCTCTTCTCAAGAATAGAGGAAAGTTTTTTCTTGTATTTACAGCTTTAAGGCTTGCAGAGTTAATTTACTTTCTAAAAAAACACAGGCTTGAACCAAAACTTTTAAGATTAGTCCATTCCTATCCGTCTTCAGAGGCAAAACTTGTTCTTTTATCAGCTGTTAAAAACGCAAGAGAAGAAATAAGGATACTCTCTCCCCTTTACATATACGACTCTCCAAAAGGAGATTATACAGATGAGGTAAAAAAATATTTAAGTAAAAATGCTTAAGTGCTGACCAAAATAATTCAAGTAACTTTAGAATTTAAGTAGTTGAAGAAAATAAAAAGCTGACTTATAGTATTAATATGAAAGAAGCTTTATTTTATGAGCGCTTAGAAAATGGAAAAGTAAGGTGTAATCTCTGTAATCATCGCTGTGTTATTTATCCAAACCACACAGGAATATGCGGGGTTAGAAAAAATCAGGAAGGTATCCTTATCTCCCTGGTTTATGGAAAGGTTGTTGCTGAACATTTAGATCCTATTGAGAAAAAACCTTTGTATCACTTTTTGCCGGGATCATGGAGCTACTCTATATCAACTGTGGGATGCAATTTTCGTTGCGAATTTTGCCAAAACTGGGAAATTTCTCAGTATCCTCATATTTATGGCGGTATCCCAGGAACACAGACTTCTCCAAAAGAAATAGTAAAGGCTGCAAAAGCTCAAAATGCAAAAAGTATCTCTTACACATATACCGAACCCACTATCTATTTTGAGTTTGCTTATGACTGTGCTAAACTTGCTGTAAAAGAGGGATTAAAGAATGTTTTTGTTTCAAACGGTTATATGACAAAAGAAGCCATTGACTACATAAAACCCTATCTTCACGGAATAAATGTAGATTTAAAAGCTTTTCGAGAAAAATTTTACAAAAAATTCTGCAAGGCTAAACTTCAGCCTGTTCTTGATAACCTTAAATATTTAAAATCTCAGGGTATTTGGGTAGAAGTAACCACACTTATTATTCCAGAAGAAAATGATAACCCTGCTGAATTAAGAGAACTCGCCAGATTTATAAGAAATGAGCTCGGTCCAGAAGTTCCCTGGCATATATCCCGCTTTTTCCCCAATTACAAACTTCTTAACAAACCTTTTACTCCCGAAGAAACTCTATTGAGAGCATATTACATAGGAAAAGAAGAAGGATTATACTATATTTATCTGGGTAACCTGCCAGGAAATCAGTATGAAAATACCTATTGTCCCAAGTGCAACCATTTAATTATTGAAAGGTATGGATTTAGAGTTTTAAAAATAGATATTAAACCCGATTTAACCTGTCCCAAGTGCGGATTTTTTATACATGGAGTCTGGAGATAAAGATTTTAAAAGCTTTGCTCCAAGTTGCCCACAGGCAGCTTTTATTCCAAGTCCTTTGCTTTTTCTAACGGTGGTAAGTATTCTTTTTGATAAGAGATATTTTTGAAATCTCTCTACATCCTCCTGAGAAGGTCTCTCAAAAGGAAGCTCAGGATGAGGATTAAAAGGAATAAGATTGACCTTAAAAGGATAACCTTTTAAAATCTCTGCCAGTTTTTTTGCACATTCTATGCTATCATTTACATTTTTTATAACTATATATTCTATGGTAGTTCTGCCATTTTTTATACGGGGAAATGTTTTACATACAGAAATGAGTTCTTCTACAGAATACTTTTTTGCCACAGGAATGAGCATTTTTCTTATTTCGTCTGTAGGGGCATGAAGGGATAGAGCCAAGGCAACAGGAAACTCCCTGGCAAGTATTTCTATCTCTTTAACAAGCCCAACAGTTGAAACAGTTAGTCTTTTTCTGGAATAATTAAACCCTTTGGGATGAGCAAGTATTTTTAAAGCCTTTATAAGATTTTGCAAGTTCAAAAGGGGCTCCCCCATGCCCATAAAAACTATGTTTCTTAATGGAAGTATCTTCCCTTTTTCTTTTAAATACCTTCTCACCAGAACAACTTGAGAAATTATTTCAGAAACTTCCAAATTTCTCTTAAAACCAATTTTCCCTGTAACACAAAACTTACAACCTATGGAACACCCTATTTGAGTTGAAACACAAAGGGTATAATGATCCCTCTCAGGAATCATTACAGTTTCAATTAAATTGCTATCTTTCAATCTCAGAGCAAATTTTACTGTACCATCTATATCTTTTTCTTTCTCAACTACTTCTGGAAGATCAAGAAAAAATTTTTCAGAGAGTTTGTTTCTTAAACTTTTAGGAAGATCTGTCATCTCTTCAAAGGTAATAGCATTTTTACAAGTAATCCAATGAAAAACTTGTTCTCCTCTATAAGGAGGTTCTCCTAAAGAACTCATTAAATCTTTTAATTCTTCTATGCTGTAATTTCTTAAATCAGGCTTATACATAACTTGTTAAACTTCCAAAGGTTTTACTAAATAAACTGTGGAAAGCTCGCTTAACTCCTTTAAAGCTGATAGTGTAGGAGGCTGATCAAGGCTGAGAAGAATCACATTTGTTTTCTTCATAGGATCCTGCCCCACATACATTCTGGAAATATTTAAATTGTGGCTTCCAAGGATAGTACCTATTTTCCCTATTACTCCTGGTTTATCTTCATTAAAAATATAAAGCATGTGCCCTTCTGGTAAAGCATCAAGTCTGAAACCATTGATTCTGACTATACGAGGCTCTTTCTTTCCAAAAATAGTTCCCTCAACTATTGTCTCACCTTCAGTATGTTTAACTTTTGCACTTATAAGTGAAGTAAAGTCTTCAGAAAATTCGGTTTTAGACTCTGTTATTTTTATATCTCTTTCTTTTGCTCTTATAAGGGCGTTAACATAGTTGACATCTTCTTTCAAGAAAGGAAAAAGAAGTCCTTTTACAAAAGCCAGAGTTATAGGCTTGACATCGAGCTGAGAAATTTCACCTTTATATGTAATTTCTACCTCCTTAATAGCTCCTTCTGTAATTTGGGCAGCAAGTAAACCCATTTTTTCTGCTAAGGTTAAAACCGGAGTAATTGTTTTTAAAACTTCTGGTGGTAAAGATGGAACATTTACTGCATTCCTTATTATTCCTTTCAATAGATAATCAACTACCTGTTTTGCTATTTCTACAGCTACATTTTTTTGAGCCTCTATTGTTGAAGCTCCAAGATGAGGAGTTCCTATAAAATTTGGCAGAGAAAGTAAAGGATTATCAGGATCTACTGGTTCTTTTTCAAAAACATCAAGAGCTGCACCTGCAACTTTACCTGAGACCATAGCTTTATAAAGTGCTGATTCATCTATAATTCCTCCTCTGGCACAATTAATGATGTAAACTCCGTCTTTCATAATAGAAAAGGCTTTTTCATCTATAAGATGATAGGTCTCCTTGGTTAAGGGTGTGTGAATGGTTATAAAGTCTGACCTTTTATAAAGTTCTTCTAAAGTAACAAGTTCAACTCCTTTTTTTTCTGCTGCTTCTGGAGAAACAAAGGGATCAAAGGCAATTACTTTCATTTCCATTGCAAGGGCTCTATCTGCCACAATGCTTCCTATTCTTCCCAGACCAATAATCCCTAAAACCTTATTGTTAAGTTCAACTCCCATAAACTTCTTTTTTTCCCATTTCCCCTGTTTTAAGGAAGCTACAGCTTGTGGAATTTTTCTTGCAAGTGCAAACAGCAATGCCAGAGTATGCTCAGCAGCAGATAAAGTGTTCCCACCGGGGACATTCATTACCACAATACCCTTTTCATTTGCAGCCTGTAAATCTACATTGTCAAGCCCTATACCTGCCCTTCCTATAACCTTTAATTTTTTCGCTTTTTCTATAACCTCTTTTGTAATCTTGGTTGAACTTCTTATAATAATTGCATCAAATTCAGGAATTATTTCTAATAGCTCTTCTGGTGAAAGACCTGGTTTGTAAAAAACTTCTAATCCTGCATCTTTTAAAATTTGCACACCTTCTTCTGAAACAGGATCTGAGATCAAAACTTTCATTTTCCTTCTACCTCCTATTGTTTTTCTTTTATATAGTCAAATAAAATCTCTTCAGCTGCTTTTACTCCTTTACCCAGAGAAACTGGATATCCAAAAAGATTGAGACCCATTTCCAAAGCTGAAATAGCTATTAGAAGATCAAAAGGAGACTGATCTCCCATATGAGTAATTCTAAAAATTTTTCCTTTAAGGTGCTCCTGTCCTCCGGCAAAAACAATCCCCAATTTATTTCTCAAAAACTTCAAAAGCTCTCCTGTATTTAGTCCATCTGGAGCTTTAATTACTGTTAAAGATTCAGATGGCACCTCAGAAAATATCTCTAAATTAAGTGCTAATACTGCTTTTCTACAGGCAAGAGAAAGTGTCTGGTAATGTTTAAAAAGTTTCTCAATACCAATTTCTTTTATGCGCTTTAGCATTTTTCTTAAACCAATAAGCAAACTTACAGCAGGAGTAAATGCTGTGGTGTTTTTTTCATAGGCTTTTTTCTCTTTTTGAAGATTAAAATAATACTTGGGAAGTTTTGAATTTTCAGCCAAAACCTGTGCCTTATCTGAAAAGGCAATAAAGGATAAACCAGGAGGTAAACTAAGAGCTTTTTGAGAACCGGTAATCATTACATCAAGACCCCATTCATCCATAGGAAGCTCATATACCCCTAAAGCAGAAATAGCATCGACTACAATCACTGCATTAGTTTTTTTAACAATTTCTGCAATCTCTTTAACAGGATGTTTTACACCTGTTGATGTTTCACAGGCCTGTATCAAAACTCCTTTGACATCTGGATTGTTTTTAAAGGCTTTTTCCACTTCTTCAGGTTTTACAGCCTTCCCCCAAGGAACTTCTATAACCACTGGTTCTAAGTTATAAGTTTGAGAAAGTTCTAACCACCTCTGACCAAATTTACCCCCTACAACTACAATGACCTTGTCTCCTGGAGAAAAAAGATTGACAATAGCTGCTTCCATAGCTCCTGTTCCAGAAGAGGCAAAAAAATAAACTTCTTTCCGAGTTTGAAAAAGGTATTTTAGATTTTCTCTTATTTCTTTTAAAATTTCAGAAAACTCAGATAATCTGTGATGTGTTATAGGTTGTGCCATAGATAACAATACATCTGGTGCAACTGAAACTGGTCCAGGAGTAAAAAGATACTTTTTACTTAAAAACTCCAATTTGTACCTCCTTTTTTTAAAATTTTAAAATTTAAACATCTATATCTAAAATTTCAAAATTCTTTACCCCTGAAGGGGTTCTAACCTGAACTTCATCTCCCACTTCTTTTCCTATCAAAGCTCTTGCTATGGGAGAATATATAGAAATACTTCCACTTGAAGGATCTGCTTCATAAGGGCCAACAATTTTGTAAGTAACTACCTCATCAGTATCCAGATTTAACAATTTTACTGTTACCCCAAACTGAACACTCTCAGGCTTTTCACTAAGACCAGGAATTACCTCTGCATTGGCCAAAATTCCTGATAAATCCTGTATACGACCTTCTATATAAGCCTGCTTCTCCTTTGCTGATTCATATTCAGCATTTTCTGAAAGATCTCCGTGGGCTCTTGCCTCCTCTATAGCTTTTAATACTTTTCTTCTTTCAACTTTAATAAGATGTTCAAGCTCCTTCTTAATTTTTTCCAAACCTTCAGGAGTAAAAGGTATTTTATCCATATAACCTCCTCTGTGCTATTCAAATTTAATGCTTGAATGCTCTCTGTCCTGTAAACATCATAGCTATAGGAGGATTATATTCATTACAAGCCTGAATTACTTCCCAATCCCTTATAGAGCCACCTGGTTGTAAAATAGCTGTAACACCATGTTTTGCTGCTACATCTACAGAATCTCTAAATGGCAAAAACCCATCTGAAACCATAACTGCTCCTATAAGTCCTCCTTTTTTCTCCTTTGTTTCTTCATCAATTTCTTCTTTTTGAGCTCTGGGTCTTAGTCCTTTTTCTATTTCCAGCTCCAACTGTTTATAAGGTATCCCGTATTTCTCATAGCAAAGAAGGTCTGCATATTTGGTATAAGCCTTAAACACAGCTATTTCAGCACACCCTACTCTATCCTGCTCCCCAGTTCCAATACTTATTGTGCACTCATCCTTAACAAATAATACCGAATTGGAGGTCACTCCCATCTCAACAGCCCAGCCAAAAATCATATCTCTTATTTCTCTTTCATCAGGCTCTCTAACACATTTGTATTCTACTCCATCTTTAACTGCTGTGGCTGGTATAAGATCTTCCCTTTTTCTAATTTTGTTCAATTGAGAAACCTGAACAATTAAACCACCATCAATAAGGCTCTTGAATTCAATCACTCGGTACTTAGCGTATTCTTTCAGCCTATCCAATTTTTTAATTCTGATAATTCTTAAAGACTTCCTCTTTTTAAGGATATCTATACTTCTTTCTTCGTATTCTGGAGCAGCCAGAACTTCAAAATATTGTTCTGCTATAGCCTCTGCACAGGCTTTATCCACTGGTCTATTTAATGCTATAGCACCACCGAAAGCTGCTATTCTATCAGCCCTGTAAGCCCTTAAAAAAGCTTCGTCTATAGTTGTTCCGTAAGCTACTCCACAAGGATTGTTGTGCTTAACAATTACACAGGCGGGTTTTTCAGTCAAGTATTTCAAAATACTAATAGCATTGTCTATATCTGTCAAATTAATCTTGCTCGGGTGTTTACCAAACTGAATAAAATCAGTTTCTTTTAATCTTGAAATTAAACCAAGCCCCGGCGCTATAAACTCACATTCTCCTAAAATCAAGTTACCTGCAACCAATTCATAAAGAGCTGCTTCCTGATCAGGATTTTCTCCATATCTCAAACCTCTTTTTTCAAAAACACCAGGCTCTACTTCAACCTCCCAGGTTTTTTTCTTGTAAATAAGTGTCTGATCCCCAAAAGTAATCCTTAACTCTGAAGGAAAAGAATCTTCCACAATTGTTCTATACATCTTTTTAATGTCTTCACTCATATTTAACCTCCTTAACCTAACCTCATTAAAAAGTATTGGACCTCTTTAAAGATAAAATATACTTTATCATATCTTCAGCAATCCTCCAACTTGCTCCTAAGGACCCAATAATTTTTTTTACATTTTCAAGCTCCTTTTTAACTTTATTCCTCTTTTCCTCATCCTCTATAAGTTCCTTTATCTTTTGAGTGATAATATTAACTTTGTTTTTTTCTTTTATTACCTCTGGATATATTTCTTTTTGCAAAATTAGATTGGATAGACTAATATAAGGCACTTTTACCAACTTTTTAGCAATAAAATACATCCAGGAAGGTAAAGAGTAGGTAACTATAGCAGGAGTTCCAAGGAGAGAAGCCTCTAAAGTAATGGTTCCTGAAGCAAGAAGGGCAATTGTAGAGTATTTTAAAACTTCATGCTGGGTATTTTCTACAACTCTGAGTTGAGACCTTGCTTTATCCCATAAAAAAGAATCCTCAAGTCCCGGTGCTTTAACCATTATCCCTTGAACAGGAAGATCGGACTTTCTTAAATTTTCAAAAATTTTCAAAAAAAGAGGTATATGACGGGTTACTTCCTTTTCTCTACTTCCTGGAAAAAAGCTTACTAATGGTTTAGAACTATCTAATTTATATACTTCGTAAAAAATCTTCTCTGACAAATTTGTTTTTATCAAATCTAAAATAGGATGTCCCAAATACACAGTAGGTATTCCATAAGAAGAAAAAAATTCTTTTTCAAAAGGAAGAACTACATATAATCTGTCTACATATTTTTTCAAGGTGCGAACTCTCTTCCTGTTCCAAGCCCATACCTGAGGTGCTATATAGTATATAACCGGATAGCCTAACTTTTTAGCTAATTTAGCCACCTTTAAATTAAATCCTGGAAAATCTACCAAAATCACTGCATCTACTCTCTTTTTCTCTAAAAATTCTTTAATCTTTTTATAAACAAACCAGTATTTCTTTAACTCGGAAAAACTTGGCAATCCTACAAGAGCAAGAGATTCAGCAGGGAAAAGTATTTCTATACCCAGACTCCTCATCTTGGGTCCACCAATTCCAACAAATTGAAAAGCAGAATTCAGCTCTTTTATTCTTTTAATTAATAAATAACCATACACATCTCCTGATATTTCACCAGTTATTATAAAAATATGGGGTGATGTTTGATGATTCATAGAAATTTTTTTAAGTTTTCTTCTACCTGATTTTTTACTTTAAAAGCGAGCTCAAGAGATTTAATAGCCTCTTTCCCCGAGACCTCAACTTTATCTCCATTAACAATGCTTTTGATAAAAAGTTCCAGCTCCTCTTTTAAAGGATCACTTTCTGGAAAGCATTTTTTATCTACCTTGTATTCTCTACTTTGCAAATCCACTTTAACCTCTAAATAACTTTTTTCTATTGTATCAACCACATAATATGTCCCTTTGGAAAAAACCCTAAATTTTCTCTGTTTATTAAGAGAAATTCTACTTGCTGTAAAATTACAGGTAGTGCCATCTTCAAATACTACTCTTGCATTTACTATATCAGGAAGATTGGTAAAAAGCGGAGCTC
>JAGGXL010000064.1 GCA_021163085.1 Thermodesulfobacterium sp.
ATAGATGAGTACGTTATCTATAAACTTGTCTGTTCTAGTCAAATTTTTTTCTATAAGACAGCGGAGATTTAAAAAAGATGTTATAGATAAATGGATAAGTAAAAAAATCTTTAAAAAGGGTATCAACAAATTTAAAATCATCTGTTAAGGAAAATGCAAAGAGGTATAAGTTCATTTAGTAAAAACCTTACGATTTTCCTAAATGTGTAAAGTGAGAACATGAATAAAAATCCTATATCACTGGATTTAACTTTTATTGTAAACGAACCTGGAAAAACTCTAAAAGATAGATTTGAAAAATTAATAAAAGACGCTAGATTTTTTGACTGTTTAGTTGCTTATTTTTATATAACTGGGTTTTATGCTTTGTCTAAACCATTGGAAAAAACTGAAAGGATAAGGATTCTTATTGGGATTGGAACATCTAGGGAAACTTACAATTTAATAAAAACAGCTCAAGATAAGCTTCAGCAATTCTCTCAATTTTCTTATGCTGAGACAAAACAAAAAATAGAGAATACGATAATAGAAGAAATGGAAAATTCCGAAGATAACCAATACATTGAAGAAGGAGTTAAAAAATTTATTGAATGGATAAAAACAGGCAAACTACAAATAAAAGTTTATCCTTCTCAAAATATTCATGCAAAATTATACATTATAACTTTTAAAAAAGGAGACAGAGATGTTGGAAGAGTTATTACAGGTTCAAGTAATTTTACTCAATCAGGTCTAGTAGATAATCTTGAGTTTAATGTAGAGCTAAAAAATCGTTCTGATTATGAGTTTGCCAAAAAAAGATTCGAGGAGTTGTGGGAAAATGCTATTGATGTTAAAGATAAATATATTCAAACAATAACAGAGAAAACTTGGCTTAATCCTAATATTACTCCCTATGAGCTTTATCTCAAATTTTTGTATGAATATTTTAAAGATGAGCTAAGCAGAACAGACGAAATTTTCACGAAATATTTACCTTCGAATTTTAAAAGATTTAAGTATCAGGAACAAGCAGTTTTAAATGCTAAAAAAATACTGGAAGAATATGGTGGAGTTTTTATTTCTGATGTTGTAGGACTTGGGAAAACTTACGTTTCTGCTATGTTAGCAGGGCAACTCGATGGAAGAACGCTTGTTATTGCTCCTCCATCCCTTCTTAATCCAAACAATCCTGGTTCATGGCGAAATGTTTTTTCTGATTTTCGTATTCCTGCAGATTTTGTCTCAACTGGTAAACTTGATGAAGCAAAAAGGATGATGGAGTATAGAGAATATAAGAACATCATAATAGATGAAGCACATCAATTTAGAACAGAAACTACAATTAGTTACGAAAATATTGCTGAAATATGCCGTGGCAAAAGAGTAATTTTAGTCTCTGCTACCCCATATAATAATTCCCCAAGAGACATTCTTGCTCAAATAAAACTCTTTCAGAGTCCCAAAAAAAGTACTATCCCAGGCACTCCTAATCTTGAGCAGTTCTTCGCAAAGCTTGAGGGGAGGCTAAAAAAAGTTAACCGTCAGAAAGATTATAATAAGTTTCTTGAAATAACTAAAGTAAATTCAAAAGAAATACGGGAAAAGGTTTTAAAATATTTAATGGTCAGAAGAACAAGAACAGAAATTGAGAAGTATTTTGCAGAAGATTTAAAAAGAAACAATATTAAATTCCCAGAGATAGAAGATCCTAAACCATTCTATTATCAATTGAATGATGAAGAAGATAAAATCTTTATGGAAATAGTTCGATTAATAACTCAAGATTTTAATTATGCCCGTTATACTCCTATGCTTTATTTGAAGAGAAAAATTTCACAACTTGAGGAGCAGTCTCAGAAAAATATGGGTGGATTTATGAAAGTTCTACTTGTAAAACGATTAGAGAGTAGTTTTTATGCCTTCAAAAAGACCATTGATAGGTTTATTTATTCTTACCAAAGATTTATTGAAGAATACAAAAAAGGTAATGTTTATGTGAGTAAACAATATATAAATAAAATTTTCGAACTTTTAGAACAAGGAGACGATGAAGAAATTCAAAGATTGATTGATGAAGGAAAAGCTGAAAGATACGATAGTAAAGATTTTAAAAAAGAATTTAAAGACGCACTTGAGAAAGACCTTGAAATTCTTAAAAAGATAAAATCAATGTGGGAGAATATAAAAAGGGACCCAAAATTAGAAACACTACTAAAGAACTTAAAAACACATCCACTTCTTAAAGACAATAAACTAATTATATTTACAGAATCAAAAGAAACTGCAGAGTATCTAACCGAAAATATAAATAAAAAGTTTGGGGAAATAGCTCTTCTTTTCCATGGCAATTCCCCTGAAATAGTTCGGGATAAAGTAATAGAAAATTTTGATGCAAGAGCAAGAAATAAGAAAGATGATTATAAAATACTTATCTCAACTGAAGTTTTATCCGAAGGTGTGAACCTTCATCGGGCAAACATTGTAATAAATTATGATATCCCTTGGAACCCTACACGTTTAATGCAGAGAGTAGGTAGAATTAACCGCATTGATACTCCTCATGATAGAATTTATACATTTAACTTCTTCCCCACAAGGCAATCAGACAATGAAATAGAATTAACCAATATTGCTCGTTCAAAAATAGAAGCCTTTTTAACATTGCTTGGTGGTGATGCATCAATTCTAACCGAAGGAGAACCTGTGTCTTCTCACGAACTTTTTGATAGATTACTTTCTAAGAAAACACTTACTCAAGAAGAAACAGAAGAAAGTGAACTCAAGTACTTGAGGGTTATAGAGGATATTCGTAATAAAAATCCAGAACTTTTTGAAAAAATAAAACGACTTCCCAAAAAGGCTCGTTCTGCAAAGGCTTTTAACCAGTCTTTGAAAGATTTTGCCCAACCGAATTCTCTTCTTACATTTTTTAGAAAAGGGAAGCTGATGAAATTTTTTTTATCAGATAAAAAAACAAAAAAAACTGTTGAGCTTGACTTTCTTACTGCAGCAAAAATTTTAGAAAGTTCAATAAATGAACAGAGAGAAAAACTTCCTTTAGAAGATTACTATGAATTACTTGATAAAAATAAAACAGCATTTTTTAATGCAACTATTGAAGAAATTATTGAAACTCGCCGTAAAGGTGGAGCCGATAGTGCAACTAAATTGTTTAAAATTCTAAAAGTAGTACAAAAAAATAGTAAACAATTAACAGAGGAGCAGGAAGAATACATCAAAAAAATTATAAATCAACTTGAGAAAGGTGCTTTACCAAAAAAGACAGTTCAAAGAACACTAAAAGCAGTCCAAAAACTTAAAGTTGAAGAAGTAGAAAATCCATTAAAAGTTATAGCTATTCTACAAAAAGAAATTTCTCCTCGGTTTCTTGAAAGTCATTATGCAGAGTTTTCGGAAAAGATAGAAGGGAAAAGAGAGGTTATATTATCGATGTATCTCACTGAAGGTGAAAGATGAAAAAAATTGAAGAAATAAAGAAGACATTGATAAAACTTAAACCTCTCTTGAAAGAAAAATATAAGGTTAAAGAAAT